>CADCPD010000171.1 GCA_902803265.1 uncultured bacterium
AAGCCGCACCTAAACCCAAAACCTAATGCGGAAGATGTTTCCGGTTCAAAAGTAATACTGCTGTCAGATAGTTTTAATTTTTCTAGAGATTCTTTCAAATCTTGATAATCTTCATTGTCTACAGGATACAATCCGGAAAACACCATAGGCAAAGCTTCTTGATAACCTGGTAGGGGTTCTTTGGCAGGATTATCAACTGTAGTTACAGTATCACCCACAAAACGTGTAATTTCCTTAATTGAACCCGCAAAATAGCCAACATCTCCACATTTTAAAGTGTTACAAGGAACTCTTGTCGGTGTTAAATATCCTAGTTCAACAACATCATACTCTTTACCGGATGCCATAAATCTAATCTTATCACCATTTTTAATTTGACCGTCCATAATTTTAAATAAGCATACAGTACCCAAGTATGAATCATACGCGCTATCAAACACAAGTGCTCTTAAAGGTTTATCTGAAGTATCTTGTGGCGGCGGCACAAGTTCAACAACAGCCTCAAGCACATTTTCTATACCTTCTCCGGTTTTTGCGCTTACAGGAATTGCTAATGATGCATCAATACCTAAAACTTCTTCTATTTCCTGTTTTACTCTTTCTACATCAGCAGACGGTAAATCAATTTTATTAATTACAGGAATTATTTCCAAATTTTGTTCAATAGCTAAATAAACATTTGCAAGTGTTTGAGCTTCAACACCTTGTGTAGCGTCTACAATTAGCAGCGCTCCTTCACAAGCAGCTAATGAACGCGAAACTTCATATGTAAAATCAACATGACCCGGAGTATCAATAAGATTTAATTCGTAGTCCTTACCATTTTTAGCCTTGTAATTCATTCTGGCAGTGTTTAATTTAATAGTGATACCACGTTCGCGTTCAATATCCATTGAATCAAGTAATTGATCTTGCATATCACGTTTACTGATAGTTTCTGTTGCTTCCAACAATCTATCTGCAAGAGTAGATTTTCCATGGTCAATATGTGCAATTATACAAAAATTTCTCACATTCTCTCTGTAGTTCATAACACTATTATATCTATAAAAGAGTATATTTGTAAACTATTGACATTTATTCTTTAAATTATAAGATTAATGTATGCTTATTGAAGAATTATTAGAGTTAGCGACATTTAAAAAAGCAAGTGACTTACATATTTCAGCAGGTTTACCACCTGTTATTCGTGTTGATGGTAAACTTATCAGAGTCGATCAACAGGTTTTATCACCTGATGATGTTGAATCTCTTGTTTTTCCGATGTTATCAAATGAACAAAGAAGAAGACTTGAACAAGAATGGGAACTGGATTTTTCATATGGTGTTCAAGGTTTAAGCAGATTCCGTGTGAATATCTACAAAGATAAAGGTAGTTACGCCGCAGCATTCAGAACTATTAATACTGTTGCACCTTCATTTGATACATTAGGGTTGCCTGACATTGTTAAAAAGATTTCTGATAAACCAAGAGGACTAGTCTTAGTAACCGGACCTACTGGTTCAGGTAAGTCTACAACCCTTGCTACAATGATTGATTATATTAATTCTACCAGAGCTGAACATATTTTAACAATTGAGGACCCAATAGAGTTTGTTCATAAATCTAAAAAAAGTATTATTCACCAACGTGAATTAGGTCAGGATACTCGTTCTTTTTCTAATGCATTGCGTTCAGCATTAAGAGAAGACCCTGATGTTATACTTGTAGGTGAGATGAGAGACCTTGAAACAATCAGACTTGCTATTACTGCAGCTGAAACAGGTCACTTAGTATTTGGAACACTACATACATCTTCTGCGTCTCAAACAATTGACCGTATCATTGACGTATTCCCGGAAGGTCAACAACAACAAATTCGTATTCAGCTTTCAACATCTCTTGTTGCAGTTTTATCTCAAACATTACTTCCAAGAGTAATGCCTGATGGTTCACTTCAAGGTCGTATCTTAGCACAAGAAATTATGCTTGTTAATCCTGCAATTGCAAACTTGATTCGTGAAGCTAAAGCTGCACAAATTTATTCAACAATACAAACTAACCAAGGTTCTGGTATGCAAACCCTAGAAATGGCACTAAAAGATTTGTATAACCAAAAATTGATTACACTTGATGATGCTCTTTCTAAATCATCTAGACCTGATGAATTAAGACGACTTCTTCAAAGATAGTTTATTTTAATATTTTATAAAAGCTCAAGATAAAGTTATATCTTGGGCTTTCTTTGTTTTAAGATATAAATTATTAAGAAATATTAAGAATAATATATAAAAAAAGCAATTTTTTTAACAAAAATTACTTTATTTAAGTACGAGGACATTAAACACACGGAGAACACAAAATGGGTTTCTTATTATTCGCAGCTAGAAAGCTACAATTAAAAGCAAAAATGAATCAGTTGCAATATAGACAAATGCAGTTAAGTCAGGAACAACAAACAATTGCTTCTCAAATTGCTGAAAAACAACAATCAGTAAATGCTGCAAGAAATCAATTAGGTGTTTGTTCTCAAATGTCAATGATGAACAGTATAATGTCTCAATTAAATGGTAATGATGATATTAAAGGTATCCTACAAGAAAAAGGAACTAATATCCAAACATTATTACAAAACGCAAGCAAATTCAATTTGTCAGCTGATCAAACACAAAAGTTACAATATGCATATGCAGTAGCTCAAAATCAAGCTCAAATGCAAACAGCATACACTACAAATGTTATGAATAGTGTATTGGATGCATCAGGTAAACTTGAATTATCAAAATTGCAAAACAAAGATAATGAAATTGATATGGAAATTCAAGGTCTTGAATCTCAATTGAAATTAATTGAAGGTGAATACAAAGCAGTTAATGACGGTGAAAAGAGTGAAGCTCAAAATTCAGCACCAACATTCGGTTTAGCTTAATAGATAAAATTTGATAATTTGTTAAACAAAAAATCCAAGATTACATCTTGGATTTTTTGTATGTTTTATGCATATAATATCCCTCAAATCCAGTAATAGATTAAAAGGCAATTTTTTCAGAGAAAAATACTTAATATAATTAAGGAAACAAAAAATAAATAATAGAAA
>CADCPD010000172.1 GCA_902803265.1 uncultured bacterium
CAGTAGGAATAGACAAAATGATTTACAATTCAAGAGAAAGATTATAAAATATGAGTATGATACAAATAAAAATAAATATAAAAAAATTAATAAGTTTATCAGTTATTTTATCTCTAATGTCATTAAACTCATTAGAGGTATATGCTGTAAACCAAAAACCAGTACTAAGAGATTCAAAACCTTCTCAAATGACTTTAGAAGGAGATATTCAATTTACAAAAACAAATCCGAATATCACATTGAGTTTGAGAGATTCAGATGTTCAGCAAGTTTTAAGAATGTTTGCAGATCAAGCAGGTTTAAATATAATTTTTCACAGTTCTGTTGACTCAAACAAGAAAATAACTCTTGATTTGGTTAATGTTCCAATTAATAACGCTTTTAAAATGATATTACAAGTTTCTGACTTAACATACTATATTGAAAACAAAACAATGATAATAGCCAGCGCTAATGAAGCAAAGAACTTGTCATATAACAAACACACAATGACGACATTACCTGTAAAAAATCTTGATGCTGCATTGATAGCAAATTTTTTAAATAAAAACATTTTTGCCCAAAATTTACCCGGATTATCAACTGGGGATATAGTTACAACAAACCCTCTTGATAATGAATTATTGATTTTTGGGACAAAAAACGACGTATTAATGGCACAAAAAATACTTGATAAATTTGATAAAAAACCAAAATCAACAACTTTTATCCTTAATCATACAACACCAAAAGAGATGGCTGATTTAATATGTAAAATACTTGTACCAACGGCCTTTGGTTCAACATCTGGAGCCAGTGATATTTTTAGAGGTTATGTAACTGGTGGAGCCGATGATATAAAATTAGGCGAAGGTGTTGTTGCATGTAATATTAAAAATTCAGTACAAGCCGGAAAATTTTCATCTTTCCCTACTCAAACACTAACAGTTTCTTATTTTCCTCAAATAGGAACAATAAATGTAATTGGCGGAAATGATAGCCAGATAAATACAATAAAAGAATTTATAGAAGAACATGATAAAAAACAATTAATGGCATACTTAGAAATAGCTATTGTTGAATCAAATGAAAACGGGTCAAAAGCCCTTACTAACTCATGGGTATATGATCAGGGAAGAATAGCGTTAGCTCTAGACGGTGGTATTTCAACAATTGCAGATATTGTATTGGCAGGAGATGCTCCTAATTTTCCTACAACAATATCTTGGGCTGTTAATTACCTTATGACAAACTCAAAAGGTAAATTGTTATCAAATCCTCGTATATTAGTTACAAACGGTCAAACATCAACTATTGATTTAACAGAAGATTATATCAAAAAAGTAACAACAGATATGGCAAGTACTGCTAGTTCTACAACTGTAAGAACCACAAAAAATTACGATATTGGAAGCGATAAAGGTTTAAAATTATCCATAACACCTCAAATAAGCCCTGAAGGTTATGTAACATTTAATATAAATCCATCTTACACTGTCGTTGCAGGACAATTAGGTTCAGGAGATCAAGTAGAAGCGACTTTACTTGCAAGAAGAAATTTAGACTTGAAAAATATAAGAGTTAAAGACGGAGATACTTTAATACTTGGAGGTTTGGTAAATGAGTCTGAAACAAAGGGTATTGATAAAATCCCTGTACTTGGAGATATACCTGTTCTTGGATTTTTATTCAGATCATCAAGCTTATCAAGAGGTAAATCAGAATTTATCGTGATGGTAACGCCAAGAATTTTATTTGACGAAGAAGATTTAATAACCTATAAAAAGAAGGTAAATAACCAAAACGTAATACAAAACGGACTATAATGGACGAAAAAATACAAAAATTAAAATCTAATATAAATAAAGATGTGGTTTCAAAATTTGAAGTTTCACAGCTTGTTGAATGCCAATTTTTACCAATAAATATAAAAAATTCAACATTATTTGCCGTAGGAAATCAACAAACCAGAAAACAAGAAGCTGGAGAAATAGTAAAAGCTATATTAGGTTGTGATACACAGTTTATATTTTTACCAACAGACTCGTACAAAGAATTATTTTCAAGTATCAAAATAGAAACGAAAGTTGAAGAAAATGTAGGAGAAAATCCTTTTTCTCAAGCATCTCAAACAAAGCCTGAATCCGTAACTCAACAACATTCAACTCCAGTACAAGCTCAAGCTCAACCGGAAACTCAAACTCAAAATCAAACACAAGAACAAACTCAAAAACCTGAACAAAATAAGGAAAAACAAATTCCAAAAACATTCACAGAAATGAATAAAATGATTGGAGATGCTTTTCTTGAAACAGGAGAGGTAGATGAAACAGATTTAGCAAAAGCCTTAGAAGATTCAAAAAGAAGACAGGAACCGGTAGGTTCTGTCTTATACAGCATGGGACTAGTATCATTACCAAGATTAAAAATAGTTTTAGCCGAAATTTTTGGGCAAGAAGTTGTTTCTGATGATATGTTTATAGAACAAAGTAAATATATAAAAATGCTGCCTGAAGACTTTATCAAAGAAAACAAAATTTTACCTATATTTTCTGATGGCAAAATATTACAAGTCGGTGTTGTAGAACCTTATAATACGGCAGCATTAAAAGAAATCGTTTACATAACAGGTCAAAATCCAAAACCATTAATTGTAACTTCTTATGAATTTGAAAGAACAATAGATAAATTTTTCTCTCAAGAAAAGAAAAATTCTGAAAAAATAATGCAAAAACTGGAAGAAGAAGCCAGTCAATTAAGAATAGAAGATACACTATGGGAACAAATAGATAAAGAATTACAAGAAAGTTCAAGTACCGTAGCTGAATTTGTAAACAAAATTTTAACTGATGCAATAGATTTGAAAGCTTCAGATATTCACATAGAACCTCGTCTAAAAAATCACGTAGTAAGATATCGTATTGACGGTATATTAAGACACGCTCTTGATTTACCTGCAAAAATAGAGCAGACTGTATTAACTCGTTTCAAGGTTTTATCAAGAATGAATATTGCTGAACACAGAAGACCTCAAGACGGAACTTTTACAATCAATTACAAGGAAAAAGCTTTCGACTTTCGTATCAATACTTTACCTGTTTCCGGTAAAGAAAAGATGGTTATCCGTGTATTGGCACCTGCCGTAACATTAAATTCTTCAGAAAAGGAAATTAAACTTTTAGGAGCAACACCTCAAGATTTGGTAAAAGTTAAAAAATTAATCTCTGCACCAAACGGAATAATTTTAACATCTGGACCTACAGGTTCCGGTAAAACAACTACATTGTATTCAATATTAAAAAACCTTAATACCGAAGGTGTAAATATAACCACAATTGAAGACCCGATAGAAATTAAAATTGAGGGAATAAATCAATCTCAAGTAAATGTAAAAGCAGGTATAACATTTGCATCATGTATGAGAGCCATCTTAAGACAAGACCCTGATATAATCCTCGTAGGTGAAATTCGTGACTACGAAACATTAGAAGTTGCTATTTCAGCAGCTCTTACAGGACACTTGGTATTAAGTACTGTGCACACAAATTCAGCTGCTTCTACATTAACTAGATTGATAGAAATGGGAGCAAAGGATTATTTAGTATCATCAACTCTTATTGGTGTTATTTCACAAAGATTGGTAAGACACTTGTGCAAAGACTGTAAGGAAGAGTATTTTCCATCTCATGATGAAGCTGCTCAAATTTTAAACGATGAAGAAGATATACATAAGTTGATGAATACAAAAATATATAGAGCAAAAGGCTGTGCACAATGCGATATGACAGGTTATAAAGGTCGTATGGGAGTTTACGAAATTTTACCTATAACAAAAGAATTAAGAAAATTAATATCACAAGGTGCTCACGATATTGAAATAGAAGAAGCAGCAATAGCTACAGGTATGAGAACTCTTTCTCAAGCATGTTTAAATCATTTGCTAAACGGCGAAACAACTATTGAAGAATATGTCAGAGTTCTCGGTTTAAGTAATGAATAGGAATAGTGGATAATGCCTATATACGATTATACAGCATTAAAAAATGGTAAAGATGTAATAAAGGGTTCCTTAGAAGCTACAAATCACAAGGAAGCTAGAGAACTCGTTCGTAAGATGGGTTATTTACCGACAAAAATTGTAGAAACCAATAAAGGTAATTCAACAGAAAAAAAAGTTGATTATAAAAAAATAAAAAAAATGAACCTTGGAGAAAGGGTTGAATTTACATCTACATTTCAAATTCTCGTACAATCAGGTATTCCTGTAATTGAAGCTTTAACATTTATTGAAAATGATGCTACAAATAAAAAATTAAAAGGAGTAGCTCAAGAATTAAGAAGACAAATCATGATGGGTTCAACATTTGCCGACACGGTTGCAAGATATCCTGATGTTTTTGGACAGATATATATCGGTCTTGTAAGAGCCGGAGAAGATGCAGGGGAACTTGAAAAAACAATGGAACGTCTTTTGGAGCTTCTGAAAAAAGAAGAAAGTATCCGAAGCAGAGTTGTCGGAGCTTTGATGTATCCGGTTTTCGTAATTATACTTGCAATGCTCGTAACAACCGTTATGTTAGTTTTCGTATTTCCAGCTTTTGCAGAAATGTTTGAAACTATGGATAAAGATTTGCCTTGGATTACAAAAACTCTTATGGATTTAGGTGTTTGGCTAAAAACATATTGGCCTTCAATTCCGTTGATTTTTGGTACAGTTATTTTTGGTTCAATGTTTTTATTAAGATGGAATCCTTCAAAAAGAGTTATAGACAAATATGTCTTAAAAATTCCTTTAATAAGTAAACTTATACAATTTGCTAATTTTTCAAACTTTGTATCTGTATTGCAAGTAGCATATGACGCAGGTATTCCTGTTGTGGATTGTTTATATTTGTCAAATATAACATTAACAAATACAACGTTAAGAGATAGAATAAGTTTGGCAACAGCAGATGTTCAACAAGGTAAACACTTATCCGTAGCATTAAGAGCGACAAAAGCGATGCCTGGAATGATTCTATTTATGATAGCAACAGGTGAGCAATCAGGGCGTTTGGGAGAAATGATGTCTCAAGCAACAGTATTTATTGACAAAACTTTGGATAAAGTAATAGATACTATGACAAAAGCTATTGAACCTATAATGTTAATCGTAATTGGTGGTATAGTTTTGGTATTAGCATTAGCGCTATACTTGCCATTATTCCAATCATACGAAATTTAAAGAGGTTGAATAATAAAAAAAAAGAAAAAAATACTTTACAAAAATAAAGGTATGAGTTTACAATAAAATAAAAGGTAAAAAGAAAGGAACCCGTTAATGGCGGTAAATCATGTATCAGAAAACGATTTTAACTCAAGAGTATGGTCAGAAAGAATTTTTGTAATAACTCAGGATTATGAGATAAAAGGTACCGTTTTTATGCCAAAAACCGGGAAAAGAGGTCGTATATTAAGTGATATCTTGAATGGAGAAAAAAAATTCGTTGCAATTAAAAATTGCGAATTAAGAAACAGACTAATTCCCGGCAGACCTGTAGAAATACATGATTTCATACAATTAAATATAAGTTCAATAATTATTTTACGTCCTTTGAAAGAATCCGATGTAAGCCGTTAATAGCCAGTATATAACTATCAAAACCAAACCCGCATATTTGACCTAAGCAAACAGGCGCAATCATTGACTTATGTCTAAAATCTTCTCTGGAATGGACGTTTGATATATGAACTTCAATAACTGGAGTTTTTACACTGGCAATAGCATCTCTTAATGCAACACTCGTATGGGTATACGCCCCGGCATTAAATACAATTCCATCAACATCGGATGTTTGAATTTTATCTATTAAATCTCCTTCATGATTAGATTGATAAAAACTTACGGAACAATTATCTAAAGTTTTACAGTATGACTCAACTAAATCACATAAATCTTCCAAAGTATTTTTTCCGTATATTTCAGGTTCTCTTTTACCTAACATATTTAAATTCGGACCATTTAAAACCAATATTTTCATATATATTCTCCAACAAGTAATAATATAAAAATGTATCACAAAAAAACAAAAATAAAAATAAAAAGTAAAATAA
>CADCPD010000173.1 GCA_902803265.1 uncultured bacterium
AAATATTTTTTATTAAAATAGTATTTCTCCTTATTATTGATATAACGGATATTTAGCAAGTAATTTTAAAGAGCGTTCTTTTAAATTCTTTAATCCTATTTCATTATCTGACGAATATATTGCAGATGCAATAATTTTTGCAACTTCTCTCATATCGTCTTCTTTAAAACCTCTTGTTGTAACAGCAGGTGTGCCTAATCTTATACCGCTTGTAACAAACGGACTTTGAGGATCATTTGGAACTGTATTTTTATTAGCTGTAATACCTACTTTTTCCAAAACATTAGCCATATCTTTGCCAGTTTTATTTAATCTTCTTAAATCTAATGTCATTAAGTGGTTTTCTGTTCCACCACCAACAATATCCATTGCTTCATCCATAAGAGTATTTGCAAGCATTTTCGCATTTTTAACAATTTGTTCGGCATAATCTTTGAATTCAGGTTTAGAAGCTTCTAATAAAGCAACAGCTTTGCCTGCTATAATGTGTTCCAACGGTCCGCCTTGTATTCCTGGGAAAACAGCTTTATCTATTCCTAAAGCATGTTCTTCTTTACACATAATAATACCGCCTCTTGGCCCTCTTAAAGTCTTATGAGTTGTTGTTGTAACAAAGTCTGCATAAGGAGCAGGTGATGGATGAACTCCTCCGGCAATTAAACCTGCAATGTGGGCGATATCAACCATTAAATATGCACCAACTTCATCTGCGATTTCTTTAAATCTTTTAAAGTCTATAATTTTGGAATAGTTGCTTGCTCCTGCAATTATCATTTTAGGTTTATGTTCTTTTGCAAGTTTTTCAACGTTATCATAATCAATATCACCGTTTTCATTTATTCCGTAACTTACAATATTAAAATATAATCCTGAAAAATTAACAGGTGAACCGTGAGATAAGTGTCCGCCATTTGACAAATCCATTCCCAAAACCGTATCGCCTAATTTTAAGGCATACATAAATACTGCCATATTAGCTTGTGCACCACTGTGCGGTTGAACATTAGCATGATCCATTCCAAATAATTTACATGCTCTTTGTTGTGCTAATTCTTCTATTTTATCGATGCATTCGCAACCGTTATAAAATCTTTTATGAGGTTTACCTTCTGCATATTTATTTGTTAAAACGCTGCCGCATGCTTCCATAACTGCTTTTGAAGTTATGTTTTCACTTGCAATAAGCTCTATGGTATCTTGTTGTCTTTTAAATTCAGCTTCAATAAATCCTGCAACATCAGGATCAACATTTCTTATAATTTCTATATCCATAAATTTCTCCCTATAAACTAATTATAATTTTCTTAATTATAAAGGATGCAGTATATAGTTGGCAAATTCATGAAGTTTTATTATTTTATTGCAAAAGTTACATTAGCAACTGCTGTTACTTTCTTTTCAATTGAAGATAAATCATTATATCCTGAATCGCTTACATCATTTGAATCAACAGGTGTTATTTGGAAAACACCCATTTTTGCAGAACGAATTTTGCCCAATCTGTTATGATTTGATTTCAACATTGATTTTGCACGATTTCTTGCATCTGTTGTTGCAGCCTGAAGCAATTTTACTTTTAAACTTGCGAGGTCTGAATAATGATATTGAGGTTGTTCGTAACTTGAAATATTTATTCCTTTGTCAGTTAATTCTTGATAACTTATTGTTAAGTCTTTTAATTTCGCAACATCATCCGTTGAAACTTTTATAGGTTGTGTGTAATTATAATAATCTATAACGTTAGTATTATAACCGTTAGACGGATTTGTTTTATATGTTTCATAACTTTCTACAGGTTTAATTTCTATTTGTTCTTCTTTAAAACCTTTTGAAATAAGATATTTTTTTACTGTTGGTAATTGTGCTTTTATTATTTTATATGCTTGTGAGCGGGTTGGTGCTTTTGATTTTATTGTAAAAGTCCAGTTTGCAGAATCTGATTTTACAATTTCATAAGCGGAACCTGTAACTGAAATACTGTCTTTTGAAAGATTTGTTGTGGAAACTATTGCTGCGAATATTATACCTATTGCAATACACAAACCTAAAATTGCTATTTGAAAATCTTTAAATTTTTCGTACATATTATCTCCTTTTGTCAAAATAATTCTAGCATAAATTATTTTATTTTTTTCAACGATGAAATAAAATTATTCGTTTGGATATCACCATCAAATTTAGTTAAAAATACTTGTGCATTATCTTCACCTGTTTCAAGTTCAGGTAACATCGAAAGCTCTGCTGCATAATAACTTTCGTTTTCTTTTGCGCCTAATGGTACTTTTTGTGCTAATGAATTTAAAGAAAGATTTCTTAATGTGCCCATTAAACCTTTTCTTTTATTGCTAAATTTTATATAGATTCTTAATGATGCATCCATTGTTTCCAAATTCATTCTGCCAATTATAAATGAACTCAATTGTGGTGAAGAAGATTTTATCATCATTTTTTCGACTACATTATTTTTTATTTCCAATGTACCATTGATTTTTCTAAAAGCACCATCAGGTACATTGATAATATCAATTAATGTTGAAGGACTTATCATTGCTATTGGATTTCGGAATATCGCTGCCATATTTAGTATGTATTGAACAAGTCCGAGTTTTGCTATAGAACCGTCGTTTATATCAAATTTTATCTTACCGTTCAATTTCATATTTTTATCAGTATTAAAATCTAAAAAGGCACTTGCTTTTCCAGAAATTTCCTTTGGCAAATTTAAAGTTGATGAAGCAATAATATCAGCATTTACATTTCGTGTGCCTAATTTTACTGAATAAAGTTGTTTTGCCATATCACAATGAACTTTTAACGATGAAATACCCTCTGCAAAATCAAATCTGTTAGATTTTATTTCCAAAATGCCTTTTTCGGTCAAAGTTAATATTGCGTGTAGATTACCAAAATTGATTAATTTATACTGTCCTTTTTTCACGTGGAAATTACAATTCTTTATTGCAACTAAATTAGGTATAAATTCTATAGGTTTATCTTCTTCTTTTGTTGATTGATGTTCTGTATTAGATTTTTCTTCTACTTCAAAATATTTTGTTGAAATATCACTTCTTGCGATTTTCATTTCAGCAAGTCTCTTTTGGAATTGTTTTCGTTGTTCTTCTGTTAATTTAGGACGAGGAGCAAAAGTTTGCATTACTCTATCAACATCTAATTCATCAAACGTCATATCAACATTTTTTATTATTATCGGGAATAATATTCTGTTTTGAATATCTCCGTCAAATTTGTATTTTGAACGTCTTAATGAGCCGTTGGCAACCAAATGAATATTGTTTCTGTCGGTATACATCTTTCCGTTTTTTATACTCAAACCTTGTCCGACAACTATTACATCTTTCATTTCCATATCGGATATTATGTAAGGATTTTTTATGTCATGATTGTTATATTTTAGGTGACCACTAAATGTTCCGTTTCTAAATAATCTTTGATTTATTAAAGCGTTAAAGAATTCACTTGGTAAAGGTTTTGGAACACTAAACTCAAGCTCTTTTATCCAGCCGGTTATTATATTTACTTTACTGCTTACTGTTATAAGAGGTTTTGTTGTAGGTTTACCTTTTTCTGATATAAATTCTGAAATATAGTAATTAATATGCTCAATTTCTAATTCTTCACCTTTCATTATCAGTTTTAAACCAAGAGCTCTGTCAAATTTATTTGAACTTATTGATGAATTTTCAACCAGTAAATCAGCACCTTTTGGAATTTTAGCGCCACCCATAACGGTAACTTTTCCGCTGATATCATAATCTACTTTTAGTGCAAATTTTGACAAACCTTTTAAATTAAACTTACAGCCTGCAACTTTTGATACATATCTTGCAAATTCATCACTTGCATAACCAATAACGTCAAGTTGTGTATCTGCTGTTTTTGTATAATCTTTTACCGTTCCTTTGATATCAATACTGTTCGCTTTTTGTATTCCGTAAAATCCTTTAATTTCTTTGATATAGATATCTTTTGGATTAATTTCTATCAATCCTTTTGTTATCGTAAACGGAAGATTTGCTACAGGTATAAGTTTTGCATTTATTCTGTCAACATTAATATTGCCGTTTATACCGCTATTTCTTAAATTAAAATTAAATTTAAAATTCCCTTTTAAGTCTTTAAAGCAAGCAAGGACTTCTTTTCCGTTCGGAATAATTAAATTGGAATCAAGAGCTTGTTTTACATTATTTACGTTAAATTTATCAGAACTTATATCAAAATTATAGTTATTTTCTCTGTCAATATAACCGTTTATTTTAACCATTGATTTATCTACGATAAACTTAAAATTATCAACATTTATTTTATAATCTTTAAAATAAATAGTATCAAAGTCTTTAAATAATAATCTTAATCTTTTATCGTCATACTCAATATCAGTTAATATAGAAAAATGTACATATTTAGGCTCTTTTGCCTTTGTAATGAGAATATCTTTTGCATTAAATTTAATTAACACATTGTCTTTTGGTCTGTACAAAATTTTGCATTTTTTTAAGTATAAATCCGAATTAAACCATCTTATTTTGTATTCAAACGGTTTTTGTTCTTTTTGTTCTTCGCCTGAAAGTGTTTGGAGTTTGTTTACATCTGCAAAAATATCGTCAGCTCCGACTTTGTTTAAAATAATTTGTTTTTGCAAAATCTTTTTAAAAGATATCGAAGTATCTAAATTTTTAATACTTAAAATAATTTCATTATCTTTTTTTAATGTTATGTTATCTGATTTAAAATCTAAATTAGAGTCCAAACCTGTTTTTAAATTAGGTTTTTCTAAGACTAATTCGGCACCGACAGAATCTTTTACAATATCTTGAATGTAATTTATAAAATTATTGCTTGAAATGGCATGAGGAATTATAACTAAATACACAAAAACAGGTATCGTAAATAAAATTAGCGCACAAATTAGTAATATAATCAGTACTTTTATATTTTTTGACATCTAAATATTAACCTCATCTCCGATTTGAAAATTATATCATATTTTATTATAATGTACGAATATGAAACGAATTTTAATTATACTATTTACTCTAATATTAATAAACAGTATAGCTTTTTGTGCAGACGAACCGTATACAACAAGTAATCTTACAGTATATAGTGAGCATAATAAATTTGGTTTAAAAAACAGTGAAGATGAAGTGATTGTAAAAGCCAAATACAAAAAACTTATAAGACTGGGCGAGTCATCTTGGATTATACAAAAAAGAAATAAGTTTGGGCTTATTGATTGTAACGGAAATTATCTTGTAGCACCAAAATATTCTCATGTAGAAAGAATGTTTGATAAATGGGTAAAACTCGGTAATGAAAAAGATTACGGATTGTATGATGAAAACGGAAAAAGTGTTATTCCTCCAATGTTTTCATCAATTGAACCACTTTTTGGTCACAAGTTTTTGACATACAGAAAATACAAGTACGGTATTTATTCAGACACAGGCGAAATGCTTCTTGATAACGAATATGATTTTATATATATGCCGACTCCGAAAACATTGAGAATAAAATATAATGATAAATGGTTTGAATTTGAAAAAATAACAAATGAAGAGCTTGCAAATTTACCAAATAATACAATAAAAGTTAAAATGAGCGATGAAAATTTTAAAGTTAGTCAAGTCCTTATAAATACAGGAGTAGGAACTGGTTATTCCGTGGTAACTGCAACTGATTACTTGTTAAAAATATTTTCTGCGATATCACCTGCTTACGAGCAAACTATAGATGATTTAATGCTTTCTCAAGGTGCTGAAACAGTATCTATATTTATGAAATTGAGCTGGATTCCTAAATTTCCGTTTGTATATGCAAAAAAATATTATAATAATGTGATAACTCCGAATAACGGGCCTCTTGCTGAAATAAGAAGTGATATTAAAGAACAATTAAAATAAATATATTTTATATCATATGTTTATTCTGCCGAGTAAAAACGATTGAGTATTGTTTTTACGATAGGGAACCAAGGACTTTGAAAAATGGCAGTTTTTCAACAAAAAACGGTGCCGCAACTCACTCTGCCGAGTAA
>CADCPD010000174.1 GCA_902803265.1 uncultured bacterium
AGTAGCCGGCCCTATTCCTTTACCTACAAAAAGACGTATATACTGCGTATTGCGTTCTCCACACGTAGATAAAAAATCTCGTGAACACTTTGAAATGAGAACACACAAACGTATTATTGATATATACGAAGCAACTCAACAGACAACTGAAGAGTTGAGTAGATTAGATTTACCGGCAGGTGTAGATATCGAAGTTAAATTATAATTTCGGCACTTGTTATTAAAAATTGAATAAGCATTATGCATATAATGCGATCTACGACTCTAATAAGGGTAAAAGGACAGAGGCTCACAAGGCACGTAGCGCTCGCAAGCAGACGGACTAAAAGGTAACACTTTTACGATCCAAAAAAGAAAGGAAAATTTATGACACTTGGTGTGATAGGTAAAAAAGTTGGAATGACTCAAATTTTCAACGAAGAAGGTTTAGCAGTTCCTGTAACTGTTATAAAAGTTGACCCAATTGTAGTTACACAAGTAAAAACAGTAGAAACTGACGGTTACAACGCAATTCAAGTTGGTACGGTAGCAGCAAAAGAAAAACACTTAACTAAAGCTCAAGTTGGACACTTTGCTAAAAACAAGTTGGAAAACTTCCGTCACTTACAAGAATTCAGAGTTGATAATCCTCAAGATTATACGGTTGGTCAACAAATTGAATTATCAGTATTAAATGATGTTCAAAAAGTTGATGTTACAGGTACTTCAATCGGTAAAGGTTTTCAAGGTACCGTAAAAAGACACAATTTCTCAAGAGGACCTATGGCTCACGGTTCTAAAAACCACAGAGAACCTGGTTCAATCGGTGCAGGTACAACACCTTCAAGAGTAATTAAAGGTAAAAGAATGGCTGGTAATATGGGTAACGAAAGAGTTACTGTTAAAAAACTAAAATTAGTTAAAGTTGACAGTGAAAAACAATTAGTTTTAGTAAAAGGTGCAGTTCCTGGTCCTGAAGGTAAATTGGTTACAATAAAACCATCAATTACAAAATGGAACTAGTCGGACATAATTAATAGATAAAATACAATATAAAGGGTATAAAAATGTCAAAAGAAATATTAAGTACAAAAGGTGAAAAATTAGGCGAAATTACACTAAATGAAGGTGTATTTGAAGTTGAACCTAACTTACACGTAATGCATTTAGCATTAAGAAGACAATTAAATAATGCAAGACAAGGTTCTGCATCAGCAAAAACAAGAGCAGAAGTATCAGGCGGCGGAAGAAAACCTTGGAAACAAAAAGGAACAGGTAGAGCAAGAGCAGGTTCTACAAGATCTCCATTGTTTGCAGGTGGTGGTGTTTCTTTTGGACCTAAACCAAGAGACTATTCATTCTCTATGCCTCAAAAAGCAAGAAAATTAGCTTTAAAATCTGCTTTATCAGCTAAATTATCAAGAACAATCATTGTAAAAGATTTTTCTGATATTACAGAACCAAAAACAAAATTGATGATGGATGCTATTAAATCTTTAAAAGCAGAAGGTAAAATTTTAATAATTGCAGATACAAAAGCTGCAGAAAATAAATACTTGGAATTATCAGCAAGAAATATTCCTTCAGTAAAATTATTATTACCTTCAAACTTGAATGTAAAAGATTTAATTGAAGCTGACACTGTTTTATTAACAGAATCATCAGTAAACGAAATTACAGAAAGACTAGCATAGTCAAAGTTTTAAAAAGGATAAAACAATGAGTAAAGAAAGAACAAACAAAGAAAAATTATATGACATAATTAAAAAGCCTTTAATTACAGAAAAATCAATGATGGCAACTACATTAGGTCAATATACATTTGAAGTGTCAATGGAAGCAACAAAAGTAGAAATAGCACAAGCTATCGAACAAGCTTTCCCTGGAAGACACGTTAAAAAAGTAAGAACAGTTTATATGCCTTCTCATGCAAAAAGAATGGGATACAAAATGGGCAGAACTGATTCATCTAAAAAAGCAATAGTAACAATAGACGGTGAACCACTAGAAGAATTAATCGGCGGTTAATAATTGTTACAAATAGGGCAAATAAAATTTTGCTCATGATTTAAGTAAAACAAAAAGCCAAAATAGGAGAAAATAAAATGGCAATCAGAACAATTAATCCGACATCTCCGGGACAAAGAGGTATGACAAAGAGTGATTATGCAGAAATCACTACTTCAACTCCAGAAAAGAGTTTATTACAACCGTTAAAAAAACATGCGGGTAGAAATAATACAGGTAGAATTACATGTAGACACAAAGGCGGCGGTGTAAAACAACATTACCGTGTAATCGATTTCAAACGTGAAAAATTCGGAGTACCTGGAACAGTAATGACAATTGAATACGATCCAAACAGAAATGTAAGAATTTCTTTGGTACATTATGCTGATGGTGAAAAAAGATATATTTTATCACCAGAAGGTTTAACAGTTGGTTCAACAATTGTTTCAGGAACAGAAGCTCCAATTCAAGTAGGAAACGCTTTACCGTTAGATGTAATTCCTCTAGGTACAATGATTCACAATATTGAATTAGAACCTGGTAGAGGAGGTAAAATGGTTAGAGCAGCAGGTAATGCAGCTCAATTAATGGCTAAAGAAGGTAACTATGTAACAATAAAATTACCTTCAGGCGAAATGAGAATGGTTAGAAAAGAATGTATGGCAACAATCGGCGTTCTTGGTAATCACGAATTCAAAAACGTTAAAATCGGTAAAGCCGGAAGAAAACGTTATATGGGGGTAAGACCAACAGTACGTGGTGTTACAATGAACCCTTGTGATCACCCTCACGGTGGTGGTGAAGGTAAAACCGGTCCTGGTGGTAATCCAAAAACACCTTGGGGCAGACCTGCACTTGGTCAAAAGACTAGAAAATCAACTAAAGCTTCTAACAAATTAATTGTAAGAAGAAGAAAATCAAGATAATAAGTTAAGAAGGAGAAATAATTAATGGCACGTTCATTAAAAAAAGGTCCATATGTAGAAGAATCTTTGCAAAAGAAAATAGATAAAATGAATGAAAACAACGAAAAGAAAGTTGTTAAAACATGGTCAAGAGCATCTATGATAAGCCCTGATATGTTAGGACATACTATTGCAGTACATAATGGAAAAACACACGTTCCTGTATACGTTACAGAACAAATGATTGGACATAAATTAGGCGAATTTGCACCTACCAGAATGTATAGAGGTCATGCAGGTTCAGATAAAGTAAAAAGAAAATAATAATTGAAGGATAAGACAATGGAAGCAAAATCAAGACAAACGGACATAAAAATGACTGCAAGAAAACTTCGTAGAGTAATAAACGAAGTAAGAGGCAAAGCCGTAACAGATGCTCAAAAAATGTTGAAATTTATGCCATATTTTGCAGCAAGAGTAGTTGAAAAGAATTTGAAAGCAGCTGTTGCAAATGCACATGAAAAATTTGGTGCATCAGCTGAGTCTTTAAAAATTTCTGAAATCTTCGCAGATGAAAGTGTTACTTATAAAAGAGGTAAACCAAGAGCACAAGGTCGTATCTATAGAAGATTAAAAAGAACATCACATTTAACATTAGTAGTTAGCGAAAAATAAGAAGAAGGAATAAACAATGGGACAAAAGACACATCCAACCGGATTTAGAGTAGGCGTAATTCAAAATTGGTCTAGCAGATGGTATGCTAAATTTAAAAATTACGGTGAATTCGTAGCAGAAGATGCAAAAATTCGTAAATATATAAAGAAAAAATTGTATAATGCAGGTGTTTCAAAAATCTTAATTGATAGAAAAGCACAAAATACAATTATAACAGTTGTAACTGCAAAACCTGGTATTGTTGTTGGCAGAGGCGGACAAGGTATTGAAGAATTAAAACAAGATGTTTCTAAATATTTAGGAAAAACAGTTGTTTTAAATATCGTTGAAGTTGCAAGAGTTAATGCAGATGCTCAATTAGTGGCAGAATCTATTGCTCAACAATTAGAAAAACGTGTTGCGTTCAGAAGAGCAATGAAATCAGCAATGCAAAGAACAATGAGAGCTGGCGTTCAAGGTATTAAAGTAATGGTATCTGGTCGTTTAGGCGGTGCTGAAATTGCAAGAAGTGAATGGGCTAAAGAAGGTCGTATTCCTCTACAAACATTAAGAGCTGATGTTGATTACGGATTTACTGAAGCAAATACAATAATGGGTAAAATCGGCGTAAAAGTTTGGATTTTCAAAGGTAATTTGATGCCGGGCGAAAAAGCTGACATGAACATTAAATCAAAAAGTGCAAAAGACGGTTCTGAAAAGGGTTCTCGTCGTCCAAGAAGAAAAATCGCTACTGAAACAGCAGCAGAATAATAAAAAAATAAACGAATTAATATAACAGGAGACAATAACAATGTTAATGCCTAAAAAAACAAAACATCGTAAAATGATGAAAGGTAGAATGAAAGGTACCGAAACAAGAGGTACACAATTTGAATTCGGCAGATACGGTTTAAGAGCATTAGAACCAGGCTGGATTACAAGCAGACAAATAGAAGCTGCAAGACGTGCGATGACTCGTGAAATCAAACGTGGCGGTAATGTTTGGATAAAAATATTTCCGGATAAACCAATCACAGCAAAACCGGCTGAAACTCGTATGGGCTCAGGAAAAGGTAACTTGGAATATTGGGTTGCAGTAGTAAAACCAAACAGAATGTTATTTGAATTAGATTACTTTGATAGAGATACAGCAATTCATGCTCTTGAATTAGCTGCTCAAAAATTACCAATCAAGGTAAAAGTTGTAGAAAAAGAAGAAAACGCACAATAGTAGTAAAAGGATAAAACAATGAAATTACAAGAAATGCGCGAAAAAACTGTAGATGAACTAAAAAGTGCAATAGTTGATTTCAAAAAACAATTATTTGATTTAAGAATTCAACTTGCAACTCACAAGTTAGAAAATACAGCTTTAATAGAAAAAACAAAAAGATACATTGCACAAGCAAAAACAGTAATTAAGGAAAAAGAAAAAGAGGTAAATAATGCCTAAGAAAGAAAGACAAGGTGTTGTAGTAAGCACAAAAATGGATAAAACAGTTGTAGTAAAAGTTGCGACATATGATCCGCATCCAAAATATAAAAAGATTATGGAAACTACAACAAATTACAAAGCTCACGATGAACAAAACCAATGTGAAGAAGGAGATGTAGTTAGAATCGTAGAATCTAAACCATCTTCAAGAGATAAACGCTGGACAGTTCTAAGTATCGTGGAAAAGAAAAAATAGCTTGAAATTAAAGCTTTTTTGGATTTAAATAAAAGAAAGACTATAAAAAGGAAAAAACAATGATACAACAAGAAACAAGATTAACGGTAGCAGATAATACAGGTGCTAAAGAATTGTTATGTATCCGAGTAATGGGCAGTTCAAACAAAAAATTTGCTCACGTTGGAGATGTAATTGTGGCAACTGTAAAAGATGCAACACCAAATATGGCTGTAAAAAAATCTGAAGTTGTAAAAGCTGTTGTAGTAAGAACAAAAGCTGATATCAAACGTAATGACGGATCAGTTATTCGTTTTGATGAAAATGCGGCTGTTATTATTAACAAAGATGGCAACCCAAGAGGAACTCGTGTATTTGGACCTGTTGCAAGAGAATTAAGAGATAAAAACTTTATGAAGATTGTATCTCTAGCCCCTGAAGTTATTTAAGAAGGAAAAAAAAAATGGCAGATAAGAAAAAACAATTACAAGTAAAAACTGGCGATAGAGTAATGGTTATTGCCGGTAAAGATAAAGGTAAAACAGGTAATGTTACAAAGACTATGCCTGCTGAATCAAAAGTCGTAGTTGAAGGCGCAAATATGATAACAAAAGCTCAAAGACCAAATCCAATGGCTGGTGTTCAAGGCGGACTTGTTAAAATGGAAGCTCCTTTGGACAGCTCAAATGTTATGATAGTTTGTCCTAACTGCGAAAAAGTTACAAGAGTAAAAACAGAAGTAAGAGACGACAAAAAAGTTCGTGTTTGTAAAAAATGCGGCGAAAAATTAGATGTATAGTGCAAGATATAAGGCTTGGCACAAAACCATCTTAAATTAGAGGAAAGAAAAATGACAGTAACAAAAAGCTTAAAAGAAAAATACGAAAATGAAGTAAAAAATGCGTTGAAAGAAAAATTCGGATATACAAATGATATGGTTATTCCGAAACTTCACAAAATTGTTTTGAATATGGGTGTTGGTGAAGCTTCACACAACTCTAAAATAGCCGAAGCAATAGAATCACAATTAACAAAGATTGCAGGTCAAAAGTCTGTAGTAACAAAAGCTAAAAAATCAATCGCATCATACAAATTGAGAGAAGGAATGCCTGTTGGAGCTATGGTTACACTACGTGGCGAAAGAATGTATGACTTCTTACAAAAATTAATTTGTGTAGTTTTACCAAGAATCAGAGACTTCCGTGGTATAAGTGCAAAGAGTTTTGATGGTAGAGGTAACTATACATTAGGTTTGAAAGAACAAACATTATTCCCTGAAATTTCTTATGATGAAGTTGATTTAGTAAAAGGTATGAACATTTCTGTTATCACAACAGCTAATACCGATGAAGAAGCAAGAGAATTATTGAAATTATTAGGTATGCCATTCAAAGGCTTAAAATAAGAAGTATTAATTGATAAAAGATAAGTAAATAAAAAGGAGAAAATCGTGGCTAAAAAAGCGATGATAAACAAGGAAAATACAAGAAGAGAATTAGCAGCAAAAGGTAAATATCCTACTGTTAGACTTCATAACAGATGCAGCATATGTGGCCGTCCTCACGGTTATCACAGAGATTTCGGTATTTGCAGAATTTGCTTAAGAAAAATGGCTCACCAAGGTTTATTACCTGGTGTTACAAAAGCAAGCTGGTAATCCTGATTTAAAACGTACGACTATACTGCCTGAATTGTTCAGGTAAGTAGCAATATAAAGGAAGAAAAAATGAATACAGATCCAATAGCAGATATGCTAACAAGAATCAGAAATGCTAATACTGTTTCTCATGAATCAGTTGAAGTTCCTGCTTCTAAATTAAAAATTGAGTTAGCTAAATTATTAAAAGAAGAAGGTTTTATCGAAGATTATGCCATTGTAGAAAATGGTAAATTTAAAGCAATCAATATTACTTTAAAATACACAGATAAGAAAAAACCTGTAATTACTAACTTACAAAGAATTTCAACACCCGGTTTGAGAACTTATTGTAAATCTAAAAAATTGCCTCAAGTATTAGGTGGTTTAGGTATTGCAATCATTTCTACAAGCAAAGGTCTTTTGACAGACAGAAAAGCTCGTAAAGAAAATATCGGCGGTGAAATTATTTGCTACGTTTGGTAGTGAGTTATAAAAGTCTAAAAGGCTTATCGTATGGTAAGTCTTTTGTTTTAAATTTTAAGTGTAATTGGTAGAAAAGCTTGAAATAGATGTAGTATATACCATAAGGAGAAATTAAAATGTCAAGAATCGGTAAATTACCAATAGAAATTCCATCGGGAGTTGAAGTTAAAATTGACGGTCAAGTTGTAACAGCAAAAGGTCCAAATGGAACTGAAGTTGTTGAAGTTAGACCTGAAATTTCTGTTAAAATCGAAGATAATCATGTGATTTTAACACCAATTAATAATGAAAGAAAAACAAATGCATTGCACGGTTTATCAAGAACTTTGGTAGCAAATGCAGTTACCGGTGTAAAAGACGGTTTTGAAAAGAAATTAGAAATCGTTGGTGTTGGTTATCGTGCTAACATGGAAGGTAAAAATCTTAATCTTGTATTAGGATATTCTCACCCAATATTGGTTGAGCCGCCTGAAGGAATAACAATTGCGGTTGAAGCAAATACAAAAATTTCTGTAAAAGGTTCTAACAAACAAACAGTTGGTGATGTTGCAGCCTTAATCAGAAGCAAACGTCCACCTGAAGTTTACAAAGGAAAAGGTGTAAAATATGAAGGTGAATACATCAGACGTAAAGCTGGTAAAGCTGGTAAAAAATAGAATTTAAGTAGCCCATAGAAACCCTTGATAAAAATATCAAGAAGGTTTAGGTAAAAGGAGATAGAAATGATTAAACAAGAAGTTAGAAAAACTAAAGTTAGAAAAAGACACCAAACAATTCGTGTTAAAGTACAGGGTACATCAGATGCTCCAAGATTAGCTGTGTACAGAAGTACAAAACACATATATGCTCAAGTTATTGATGATACAAAACATGTAACATTAGCATCAGCATCATCTTTGGATAAAGAATTAAAAGAAACTTTAAATCACGGTGGAAATATAGAAGCTGCAAAAATTGTTGGTAAAACTGTAGCAGAACGTGCTTTAAAAGCTGGTATTAATGATGTTGTATTTGATAGAGGCGGATTCTTATATCATGGAAGAATTGAAGCTTTAGCTGATGCAGCAAGAGAAGCAGGTTTGAATTTCTAATAAAATTTAATTTAATAAAAAAGACAGCTTTTAAAAGCTGTCTTTTTTATTGCAAATTTTGAATATCCTATAAACAGATGATACCTTTTTCTTAAAATCGTGTGATTATATAATTATATAAGGGGTGTCTTAAGGAGGATATTGTGAATTTTACTGCAGTATTTGCATTATTTTTTGGTATTGTATTAGTATTTGTTGCACAAATGTTTGAAGGTGCATCTTTAGATATGTTTATTCAGCCAACTGCGTTTTTTATCGTTATCGGCGGTAGTTTTTGTGCTATTTTATTGAATTTTAACTGGAACATAGTATTAGGTGCTATGAAAGCG
>CADCPD010000175.1 GCA_902803265.1 uncultured bacterium
CTTGCTCAAAACGAACCCGATGAATATGTAAAAGAAACGTTTGATTTTGGACTTTTAGAAGATTTTGACCATTTGTACAGATACAGCCAATGGGCTTATATGGAACACGGAATTAGCCCTAATGCTATTGTTCAAAACAAAACTGATGTAATAATAGGCCGACCGACACAATATCACCACAATTGTAATAAAGTTAGATTAAGAAAACCATACGATAAAAACACAGTGGAGCCTCAAACAAGAGTAAATATATGCACACTCATTTCTGCAGAGCAGCAAACTCATAATTATTATGCAGAACACGGAATGGAATACGGAAACCAATGTATAAGAGAAACTTATGCAGAAATTAAGGATGTCGAAGAAGAACACGTAACAATGTATGAATCTTTAGTTGACACAACAGAATCTCTATACGAAAAACTTTTAATTCACGAATTCACAGAAGTTTGCAATTATTATACCTGTTTGGAAGACGAAACAGATGCAAGATTAAAGAAACTTTGGGAATTATTCTTAGAATATGAATTAGGACATCTGCAAATTGCTGCTAAATTATTTGAAAAAAATGAAAACAGAGATGCAGAAGAAATTGTAGGAACAAAAATTGTTATTCCAAACAGATTTAAATCCCAAAAAGATTATGTTACAAAAGTCCTTGAAGTTGAAGTTTCAAAACGTTTAACAGGAGATATGGGTTACATGGATAAAAAAGAAATAACGGAAAACTGGGGAAGTTATCCTGTTCAAGAAGCCCTAAATGCTGATGGTTCTCCATCTGAAAGGGTTATTCAAATTATCGGTACTGCAAGAGGCAGAGATTTGGTAATTGCAGATAAAACTCTCAAAGACAAAGAGACTGACTTACTGAAAAATGGTCTTCAGGATAAGCCTCAGGCTCCTGATACTGTGAGTGTAGAAGACTTAAAAGAAATGCATAAAAATAAAGAAATTGTGCATGAATGTTAATGATGACAAAAAGAGCTGAAATAAAATTCAGCTCTTTTTTCTAAAATTAACATTGTAAATTCAAGAAATTTTAAGTAAAATTTACTTATAAAAAGGATAAACTATGGCAGAACAAGATTATAAATTTTATTTAAACGAAGGAATTGATAAAACAAATCAGGGTAAATTTGAAGAAGCTCTGGAGGCTATTGAAAAAGCTCAAAAGCTAAATCCGCAAAATGCGCTTATATACTTTTCAAAAGCAATAGCTTACCACAATTTAAATGAATTACGCGCAGCATATGAAAATTATGATAAAGCAATAAAACTTGATAACAAAATGGTTGACGCATATTACAATAAAGCTCAAGCTATATTAGCTTTTGAAGATAAAACAGAATCAGAATATAAAGAAGCTCTTAAATTGCTTGAAAGAGCTACTGAATTAGATGAAAAATTTATAGATGCACATTATTATGCTGCTGTTGTAAAAAAACAACTTGGAGAATATGAAAGCGCAATAGAATCGCTTGACAAAGTCCTTGAAATAGAACCAAAAGCTCCATATTCACGCGCATTAAAAAAGTTAATTCAACAAAAATATCTTGGGCAAAAATAAGAAACCGGTTACAAAATGTTAAAACCTATAAACTTTTAGGCAAATAATATTTTTACGAGATTTAAATACTGCATAAGAAAGGGAAAAATATGAAAATAAATAACTTTATGCAAAATATGAAAATAACAAACAATAAGACAGATAACAAAAATCCGTATCCAAAAACAAAACCTATGCCAATGGATAGTGTAAGTTTTTCAGGTGTTACAGCTCCTATAAAAACGAATGATGAAAAATTTGTTGAATTAAGAGAAGAAATATCAAAAGATATGGAACCTTTGATGTCAAAATCTGAAGAAGCCTGCTGGGATTTTTATACAGAAAGCAGCGAGGAAAATCTTGCAAAAATGAATGAAGCGCAGGATAAAGCAACAGAATTTTATGATAATCCCAAAATTTATGCAAAACTAAAGGAAATTAAAGAAAATGGTGGTGTTGAAGATAAAAAACTTCAAAAACAACTTCGCAATTTAACTTCTGCATTTGGAGACGGCATTGAATTTAAAGAAGAAATGAAAGCAATGAATGAGAAAGAAAACGTGATTTCTCAAAAATTAAATTCATATCAAATGACAATTGATGACAAACCTGTTTCAAAAGCTGAAATAAGTAAGATTATGGAAACAGAAAAAAATCCGGAAATCCGTAAGAAAGCTGCGGATGCAAAAATTAAGTCAGGAGATTTAATAGCTGATGATTTAGTAGAACTGGTAAAAATGAGAAATGATTTTGCAAAGAAAAAAGGCTATGACAATTATTTTGATATGAAATTAAAAGAAGATTATGACATAGAACCTGAAGAATTAAATAAATTACTTGATGATGTTGCAAAAAACACAAAATCATCTAATGAAAAAGTAATGGCAAATATCAAAAAAGACTTATCAGAAGCTTTTGGTGTAAAACCTGAAGAATTAAGAAATTATCACTACGGATTTTTAGCAGGCGAAGACCCTGAAAAACTTGTAAACGACCAAATAAAGACTAAAGAAGAAGTAGTTGATATTTCTAAAAAAGCATATGCGGGAATGGGCTATGATATCGACAATTTACCTATCAAATTAGATTTATTCCCACGTGAAAACAAAAATACACACGGTTTTTCATTCCCGATAAAACCAGGTCACGATGCAAGAATTTTGGCAAATTTAACTAATAATGTTTCAAGCGTTGATACTTTGATGCACGAACTCGGACACTCTGTATTTACCGTAAAAACAGATGATACATTGCCATATATGGAACAAGATACAACAAGTACAATGACAGAAGCCGTTGCTATGATGATGGGCGATATGATTAGAACGGAAGGTCTTGTTAAAGATAAATTATCACCTGAAGTAAATGAAAAATTTGCAAAATCATTGGGTAAAGAAGAATCGACTTTTGTCGGTTCAAGTATGGCTATAATAGATTTTGAACGAAACATGTATAAAAATCCTGATCAGGACTTAAAACAACTATGGAAAGATATGGGTGTAAAATACAAAGGAAGAAATGAAAATGATGAAGCTACAAATGAATGGGCAACAATACCGCACTTCTTATCTCACCCTGCATATTACCAAAACTATTTCAGAGCATCACTAATTAAGGCACAATTATATGACGGTTTAACTGATAAATTAGGTAAATTAACAGAAAATAAAGAAACAGCGAAATATTTAGACGATAATTTATTTAAATATGGCGGATCTAAAACTGATGATGAAATTTTAACATCAATCACAGGAAAACCACTTAATGCTGAAGCTTTCTGCAACAGAATAAATAAATTAGTTCAAGAATAATTAACAAAGGGTTGGAAAATAAAATCCAACCCTTTATAATAGCTTTATGATTAATTTGGTATTGATTATTTGCTTAGTATTGGTTATTTGGTTATTTGTAGAACCAAATCTTATTACAGTTAAAAGAATAAAACTCAAGGATAAGGATTTACAAGGTTTACGAATAATTTTTGCGAGTGATTTTCATATAAAATATTATGAAAAAAAGCGCCTTGAAAAAATTGTAAATATGATAAACGCAGAAAATCCTGATTTAATTTTATCAACAGGAGATTTTTTTTCAGGCTATAAAAACAAATCGACTTTACCACTTGAAAAAATAACAGAGAAATTTAAGAATTTAAACTCAACTTACGGATTTTATACGAGCTTAGGGAACCACGACTATTATAGAGGGAATGATAACGTAAAAGCAGAATTGGAATCTGTTGGAATAAAAGTTCTTTCAAATGACAATACAAAAGTTCAAATAAATGATAAAACGCTTTATATAGCGGGAGTTGAAGATTTAAAAACGGGACATCCTGATGTAGAAAAAGCTTTAGAAAATACGGAAGGAACAATAATACTTTTAACGCACGCACCAGATGTCTTTAAAAACGTTCCACAAAATGTAAATCTGACTCTTGCAGGGCATTTACACGGAGGACAAGTAAGATTTCCTTTTGTAGGTGCCGTTTATTGTCCATCAGAATTCGGAACAAAATATGCTATGGGCATTTTTGAAGAAAACAATAAAAAGATGGTTGTAACATCAGGAATAGGAACAAGTAAGCTTCCGATAAGATTTTTATGCATGCCCGAAATTGTAGTTATTGAATTTGACGAATAAATGTCATGTAAAACACACAAAAATTAAAATAAAAAATTAGCACCTAAGCTAATTATAATAAGGTGTTTCAAATATTAGACTTTAACTATTGACAAATAAAAAAGTCATGTGCTAGCATGCATGCACAATATGATTTAACTATAGCAAGCCGAAATATACTTGCTATTTTTTTTACACAAAATACGACAAATTTTACTTGCTTCTTAATTTATTTACAAATCGAGCCAAACGTTCCATTGCAACTTTAAGAGTATCTAAAGAATAAGCATAGGAAATTCTTAAAAAGCCTTCTCCACTTCTTCCGAATGCTGTTCCCGGAACAGCTGCGACATGTTCTTCTTCAAGAAATTTTGTAGCAAATTCTTCACTTGTCATACCAAATTCTTTTATGCAAGGAAAAACATAAAATGCTCCAAACGGTTCAAAACATTCCAAGCCCATTTCATTAAAAGCATTCAATAAAAATCTTCTTCTTTGGTTATAAGACATTTTCATTGTCTTAACATCTTCATCACCATTTTTTAAAGCATCAACGGCAGCATATTGGCTTATTGTAGGCGCACACATTATGCAATATTGATGAATTTTTGTCATTTGAGCTAAAAGTTCTTTCGGTCCGCAAGCATATCCCAATCTCCAGCCAGTCATAGCATAAGCCTTTGAAAAGCCATTAATAAGGAGTGTTCTATCTCTCATTCCGTCCAAACTTGCAATTGAAACATGAGGAGTATCAGAATACGTTAATTCGGAATAAATTTCATCCGACATAACAAAAATATCTTTTTCTTTTATAACTTTTGCAATTTTTTCCAAATCAGACTTTTCCATTATAGCTCCGGTCGGATTATTCGGATAAGGCAAAATAAGAACTTTTGTTTTATCTGTTATAGCATTTTCAAGTTCCTCTGCCGTTAGTCTAAATTCATTTTCTGATTTCAAATCAATAATGACAGGATTTGCACCGGCAAGCCTTGCACACGGTTCGTAAGACACGTAAGAAGGTTGAGGAATAATAACTTCATCACCTTCATTTATCATTGCTCTTAAACCAATATCAATCGCCTCTGAACCACCTACAGTAACAAGAATTTCTCCATCAGGACAATAAATTAATCCCTGCTTTCTTTTCATATAATTTGAAATTTCAATTCTCAAATCTTTTAAACCCGAATTTGAAGTATAAAAAGTCTTACCTTGTTCAAAAGCGTAAATCCCTTCATCTCTTATATGCCAAGGTGTATCAAAATCAGGTTCTCCAACACCTAATGATATAGCATCTTTCATTTCTGATACTATATCAAAAAATTTTCTTATACCTGACGGTTTTATATCTTGTATTGTTTTAGAAATCGGAATGCTCATTATATCATTATTTCTCTTTCATCTTCTTTATGTTTTTTTTCTAAAATTGTTCCGTGGTCTTTATATTTTTTAAGAATAAAGTGAGTTGCAGTACTCAAAACACTCTCAAGTGTAGACAATTTATCAGAAACAAAAGCAGAAATTTCTTTCAAAGATTTTTGTTCTAATGTTACTAACAAATCATATGCACCTGAGATTAAGTATACAGATTTTACCTCAGGGTAGTTATAAATTCTTTCTGCAATGTGATCAAATCCTTGACCTCTTTGAGGTGTAACTCTAACTTCAATAAGTGCATTAATTTTTTCAACAGAAGTTTTATCCCAATCTATTAAAGTATGATATCCGCAAATAATACCTTCTTTTTCTAAATTTTGTAATTCATTTAAAACATCTTCTTGAGAAACACCAAGAATAACAGCCAATTCTTTTAAATCAATTCTGCTATTTTTTTCTATAATAAGTAATAATTCTTCTCGCATCCCCAACTCCTTTGTTGTAACAAGTTTATTATATTACATGGCAAAAAAAAAATCACTATATTAAGAGATTTTAAACCTAAATGACTATGCAAATAAAATCTTGCAAAATAGATTTTTTTTGATATTATTTGTATACAAAGTTTTCTGTAGATACTAATTATAACAAGAAAGGTGTTTAATTTATGCAAGAATTAGAAAAACAATTCCACATTCATTGTGTTGAAGGCGATGTAGGAAGATATGTAATATTACCTGGTGATCCGGGAAGATGCGAATCTATCGCAGCATTATTTGATAACGCTAAACATGTTGCACAAAACAGAGAATACAATATCTACACTGGTACACTTTTAGGAGAAAAAGTTAGTGTTTGTTCAACAGGTATTGGCGGTCCGTCAGCTTCAATTGCAATGGAAGAATTACATAATATCGGTGCTGATACATTCATTAGAACCGGTACTTGCGGCGGTATAGATTTAAATGTTCAATCAGGTGACATAGTTGTTGCAACAGGTGCTATCAGATTTGAACATACATCAATGGAATATGCTCCGATTGAATACCCTGCTGTTGCAAATATTGATATAACATTAGCATTAAGACAAGCATCATTAGCAATGGGTAAAACAACTCACACAGGTGTTGTTCAATGTAAAGATGCCTTCTATGGTCAACACAGTCCTCACAAAATGCCTGTATCATACGAATTGCTTCAAAAATGGGAAGCATGGAAAAGATTAGGTGTTAAGGCATCTGAAATGGAATCAGCAGCATTATTTGTTGTAGCAGATGCTCTAAAATGCAGATGTGGTTCTTGCTTCCACGTAATTTGGAACCAAGAAAGAGAAGCTGCAGGAATGGATCAAAAAATGAGTGAAGATACTTCAGCTGCAGTAAGAGTAGCTGTTGATGCTTTAAAAATCATTATTGAACAAGATAGAGCAGCTAAATAAACATTAGACGGAATTTATTTAATAAAATAAAATAACGGATATGCAAAATAAGAGAGGATAACTCAAACATTATCCTCTCTTATTTTAATAATTTAGTATCATCAATACCTTTTTTAGTTACAACGAGAGCAAATCTTTTATACTTAAAAGGGAAAAAATCGCTTATTATTTCGCCTTTTTCTTTATAAGGAATAGCACAAGCATCTAATAATCTCTTTTGAATATTATATTCTATTTCACTTTGATTAACAATAAACATCTTACCGCCTGTTTTTAAAGAAAAATATGCATGCCAAAGCATTTCTTCCGGTTTAAAATATTTAAGAGGAAGCCCCCATCTGATATGCGGATATTCTCTTACAAACGGCAAAAACCAGGTTATATAGTCAAATTTTTCATCAATTCTCATAAAATCTTTTGGAATATATCTTGTGTTTTTTAAATCACGTTTATAAAATTTTGCAACTTCATATCGAGAAAATAAATTCCAATACAAACGATAGGCATCAATTTCAACGCCTTTAAGTTCAAGAGCTTTACAGTATTTTTGAAAAAAAGTATACTGTCCTCGAACATAATTCCAATTTTTAGAACCTATATCTAACACTTTTATATTTTCATACGGCACAATATCAAAATATTTATCTAAAATATCCAACATATAAAGATTTTCTTTATAATTTAATTGCGTCATATCAGACATATATTCAAACGTATATTTCTTTTTTAAATCATTTTCTCTTTGTTTTAACTCAGCTCCAAATAAATTTGATAAATCTTCAGGAATTTCTTCATAGTTTTGAAGAGAAAATTTTAATTTTCGTCTCAAAAAGAAATCAAATATATTTTTTAAATTATAAAAGAATTTCATACAACAATTATATAATTAAACAAGTGTAAAAATAAAGAGTAAACTATTGTAAAGATATCGCAAAACATGTATCAATTTTATTTTTTAGGACCATTAAAACACATGTAGGCAGGTAAATTTTTTATTTAATTTTGCATGTTAAAAATCGGAAATCCACAACAAAGCCAAAATATTTATGCAAATATGACTTCTTTAAAAAATATAGATAAGAAGCCTTCATTTGCTGTAAAAAGTTATACAACAACCCCTATAGAGAAAAGAGAAAATATATTACAACCTGCTTATTATATGCCTGTATTTACAGGAAAAAACAGTTCAAATAACCATAAAAAAGGTATTGAAACTGCAAATAATATACACGAATTAATAACTTATAATATCGGTGCTATTGATAAACCTGAATTTGGTAAAGAACTGGAAAATATAACAGCAAAAACGGTATTACCTGCATTAAACAAATACCAAGAATTATCAAAAAAACATACCCCTTTAATGATTGATATTATAACAGAACGTGGTGCATCAAGAAAGTCAAGAATGGATGCTTCTTCAAAAATATTCAATGCTTTAAGCGAAAAAGGTACTGAAGTTGGTATAAATACTAAACCTCATAAAGAGTTATTTACAAAAGAATTAGAAAAACAATTTGATAAATTTGTTGTAAATCCTGATAAATTAAATATTATGACAGAGGGATTAAAACAAGGTATTTACAATAAAAAAGAAATAACAAGTGAAGAAAAGAAAGCTTTATTAAATTCAGATAAAAAGAATTTTGAAAATTATACAATTAATTTGCTTTCAAATAAAGGAACTAATGCTTTAAAGAGCTTTACAGAACAAACAAATGCTAACGGAATGTTTGGAAAAATTGCAGAACAAGTTAGCAAACTTTGGAATTCAGATAATATAGAACCTCTTGTTCAAAAAGATATAGAAAAATATAACAAAGATGTATATGATTTACGTGCCGCAAAAAATCATGATGAATTTAAAAATAAATTTAAAGAAATTTTCAAAGTAGATTACGATGAAGAATTAATTGCAAAATACAAAGATAAAGAAAACAACATGCAAACAGCTATTCTAGCTAATGCAAAAATAAATTTCTTTAAAGATACTTTTAAAGACCTGTTAAGCGATAGACCTCTTGAAAATAAAATACAAACTTATGCAACATCCGGTATTGTTGGATATAATATCAAAGAAACAAAACAACAAGTATTTGAAAATAACTACAAGACATTTGCAAAATTCCTTGGAAATAATGATGAAGAACAAGGAAAGACTATCCTTGAAAAGAAATTTAAAGAATATAAACTTAAGCCAGATGCAACAATTGAAGAAAAATTTGCAGTTATGCAAAGAATGGCAAAAAAAGAATTTAAAAATTTAACATACGAAACAAAGTCAGTAACAAAAAGCAAAAGCCTTGATGAAATAAAAAGAGAATACGTAAATAGTTACTATGCCGCATTCGGAACAGAAAATGATGTTGCAAAAAGAGTATCAGATTATAACATTTCTCAAAAACTTGGTTCTTCTGCAGCAGAAAGTTTAATATTAAGTCCAATAGTAATAGGAATAGGAATTGCAACAGGCGGAACAGGTTTGATACCTGCCCTAAAAGCAGGAGCAATAACAACTGGTTTAAATCTTGCTGCATATTCTGCAGACAGATTGATGTCTAAAAACGGAATGATAAAAGAAGATGTTTCAAGAATAGTGAAATTTTCGATACTTGACGGTTCTACATCTGTAGCAAGTGCTTTAGCATTGGATGGTATAAGATTTTTCACATCTTCTATTTTTCAAGGCACGTCTGCAGCAGCAAAAACAGCTGCCAAAATTACAGAAATAGGTATGTTAACCGCAGCAGAAACTGTAAATGATGCAATTGTACAAAAATATATAACAAGTAAAGTTGAAATTGATGGAGTTGCATATTCAGCAACATTCTCCCTTGCCGGACAGTTATTAGATATAGTTAGATTAGCAAAAAAATAAATTAATTGTCTTAATAGCAAAAATAATGTATAATTAAGGCATGGAGAATAACAAAACTCAAGTAATAGTTGTCGGGGGCGGGCCTGCCGGAATAAGTGCAGCAATAACAATAGCAAAAGCCGGAAAAGAAGTTATACTTATCGAAAGAGGCAATTTTTCAGGCAGTAAAAATATGTTTGGAGGAGCTATTTATACTCAGCCAACCAAAGAAATTTTTCCTGAATTTGAGCAATCAGCACCTATTGAAAGAAATAATGTAAAACATAATTACACAATTTTAACAGAAGAAGAATCTACAACAATAACATATAGAGACAATACCGAACACTCAAATAGTTATACAGTAATCCGATCAAAATTTGACCGATGGATGAGTGAAGAAGCTAAAAAAGCAGGCGTTATTCTGGTAACTCAAACTGTTGTAAGAGAATTAATTGTTGAAAATAAAAAAGTTGTCGGCGTAAAAACTGAATTAGAAGATTATTATGCCGATATTGTTATTCTTGCAGACGGTGTAAATTCTCTTCTTGCAAAACAAATCGGTTTGAGAAAAGATTATAATCCGAAAGATGTTGCACTTGGCGTAAAAGAAGTAATAAAAATCGGAAAAGAAAAAATAAATGAAAGATTTAATCTTAAAGATGACGAAGGATGTATAACAGAAATATTCGGATATCCAATGCTCGGCCAATTAGGCTTAGGTTTTATGTATACAAATAAAGATACAGTAACTCTCGGACTCGGCATAACTTTGAGTGAATTAGTAGAACATAAAGTAAAGCCATACGAACTTTTAGACAGAGTAAAAGAACATAAAACAATTGCGTCATTAATTGAAGGTGGGGAGTTAATTGAATATTCCGCACACTTAATACCTGAAGGCGGATACAAGAATGTTCCAAAACTTTATGACGACGGCGTCATGATAGTCGGAGATGGTGCAGGTTTAGTAAATAACCTTCATTGGGAAGGAACAAACCTTGCTATGATGTCAGGTAAATTTGCAGGAGAAACGGCAGTTATTGCTATAGATAAAAATGATTTTTCAAAAAAGATTTTATCTTTGTACAAGAAAAAACTTGATAAATCTTTTGTAATGAAAGATTTAAAATCATATAAAGATTTAATGCCTATTATGCATCAAAATAGTAAGTCGTTTTTAAATTATTACTTGCGTAAAATAAATAAATTCTTTAAAATGTTTATAGAAACAGATAGCGTTCCAAAAAGAAATAAATTTCATAGATTTATCTTTGAAACTCTTACTGAAAGAAATCCATTTGCATTGCTTAAAGACGGAACACATATTATAAGACTTTTGTGGGGAATTTTGAAATGAATATAGATGACAGATTAGCAAAAGTAAAATATGTAAATGATGAAGAATCACATTTGAAAGTAAATCAGGAAGATTGCAAAAAATGTAAATTAAAAATGTGCACATACATATGTCCTGCAAATGTATATGAATGGAATGAAAACGAAAATAAAATAATAGTAAATTATGAAAATTGCCTAGAGTGCGGAGCATGCAGAATTGCGTGCAGTGCAAAAAGTTTAGAATGGCAATACCCGAAAGGCACAAGCGGAGTAACATATAAGTACGGATAACGGAGGCAGAAATGAAAGAAGAATACAGTGAACAACAAAGACGTTGGTATGATAAAGACCCTGTTCTTTCTCAAGCAATGAGAACTTTAGAAATGTCTGATGACGGCACACAAATTAAAATTGCTTTAAATTTAATTAAAATAATTATTGAACATAATATTGAAAATGAAAAATTTGAAGCAGTAGAGGATCTAATTTCTGCAGTAAATACAGGACAAAGTGATAGCAGAAACGGCAGATGGTATGATATTGATAATACATTAAAAACTGCAATGAATATGTTACAAAATTGCCCTGAAGCAACTCAGCACGTTATTGCTAAAGAAATGGCAAAAATGGTTGTTACAAAGATAAAAGAAGATGAAGACAGTTTAGATTAGTCGCAAAAATGCTAATTAAACTCCGGTGAAGCTTTGAATATCATGTAATATCTAAAATCACCATAGTAAACAACAACAGAATAATACTCATTATCAAGTTCGTCAAATTCTAAATAAGTTTTTGGTGCGGATCTGCGTTTTGAACTTCTGGAAATACGGCCAACACCTGATATAAAATTTATATGAACTTTTTGAGTAAAAGTTAGTTTTGGCTTTGGCAAATGAGTTTCGTAAAAATCTGCAGGTACTATTTCTCTTTTATAACAAGGGATATAGTACTTTACTTTACCGTTATCCTTAAATAAAACATACCATTTACCTTGATGTTCACGAGGAGTTAAATTGTAATACCCTGGTTCTACTGCGATTTTTTTGAAATATATCGGAGAATTAAGTCTAAATAAAGGATACGGAGTATAAGCATAACTCTGCATATCATAATATTGATCAGGATCAATATCATGAATGTATGAAAAATCTGCAGGCTCTAAATTTTTATAAGTTTGAGTATAATCACCTAATATCACAGCTGCACAAGCAATATTTTTTATCAAAAATAAAAACGAAAAACAAAATAAGGTAATTACAAATTTTTTCATAGTAACTACATTATTAATGCAAATTTAATAAAAGACAACATACATTTAACGGACTTTATTTTCTTCATGATTAATTAATCGTTTAATATTATCTTTATGAAGAATAGTGATATATAGAGCTCCAATTATACAATAAATAACATAAGGTAAAGGTTTGTGTAAGGCAAACATAAGACAAGGGGCAACCCAAATAGCAATTATAGAACCCACAGACACATATCTTGAAATATATGTAATTGTTGCCCAAATAATAGCAACAGAAAGTCCTACAACACAATTAAGAGC
>CADCPD010000176.1 GCA_902803265.1 uncultured bacterium
TTCATAACATAAGCTTCGTTAATAATTTTATTTAACAAGCCTGTAGAAATTCTCTTTGTGCATTGTTCATAAACTTCTTGAGTTTTTGTATAAATACTTGTAAGTCTTTGTTTTGTTTTAGCACTTATAAAAATTTTAGGCGCGTATTCCAAAAACGGAATATCATTTGATATTTTTTTAGAAAATTCTCCAATAGTATTTGATTTTTTATCTTCAATCAAATCCCATTTATTAACAGCGATAATAATACCTTTACCAGCTTCTGTTATCGTAGATGCAATTTTTTTATCTTGATCAGAAATACCTAATGTAGCATCAATAACAAGAATTGCAACATCACAATCTCTTATAGAACGAATAGCTCTATCTACGGCAAATTTTTCCACACCCCAATCAACTTTTGATTTTTTTCTTATACCAGCCGTATCAACGATGATAAATTCTTTACCATCATAATGAACAAGACTGTCAATGCTATCTCTAGTTGTACCTGAAACATCAGAAACAATAACTCTTTCTTTATTTAAAAGAGCATTAGTAATAGAGGATTTACCGACATTTGGACGACCTACAATAGCAATTTTTATTCTTCCGTCATCTTCATTATTTTCATCATTCACTTCAAAATCATCGGTAATAAGTTCCAAAATATCACCAACACCGCCTGAACCGTGTAAAGCTGATATTGCATGAGGTTCACCAATAGCCAATGAATAAAAATCAGCACACATGTTATTTTCCAGACAAGAATCAATCTTATTTACAACAAGATAAACAGGTTTTTCTGTTTTTCTTAAAATATTGGCTATAGCTTCATCAACCGGATGGACACCATCTTTACCATCAACAATAAATAAAATTTTGTCAGCTTCTTCACAAGCAATTTTTGCCTGATCAAAAATTGAATTCATAATTTCATCATCATCGTCAGGAATAATTCCGCCTGTATCAATAACCGTAAACCACTTATTTTGCCATTCAACATCAGTATAAATTCTATCACGGGTAACCCCAGGTTGATCATCAACGATAGAATGACGTTTACCGATTAGACGATTAACAAACGTAGATTTACCTACATTTGGTCTTCCAACTATTGCTACTACTGGTTTTCTTTTCATAGTTTTTATTGTAGCATGAAAATATAAAATAAAGGAATTAAGATATGGCACATAAAAATTTAGAAGAATTAATAGAAGTTGTAAGAGTTTTACGTTCAGAAAACGGTTGTCCCTGGGATAGAGAGCAAACACACACAACTTTAAGACCAAATATGATAGAAGAAGCCTATGAAGCTGTTGATGCAATAGATGAAAAGGATGCAAATCATTTAAGAGAAGAACTTGGAGATGTTCTTTTGCAAGTACTTTTACATTCTCAAATAGCAGATGAACACGGAGAATTTACACTTGAAGATGTAGCAAAAGAATTAAAAGATAAACTGATTCACAGACATCCTCATGTTTTTGGAAATGCAAAGGTAAATTCGGCAGATGACGTGGTTGTAAATTGGGATAAATTAAAACAAGAAGAAAAAACCGAAAGAAAATCTCAAATGGACGGAATTTCAAAAGCTCAATCAGCGCTTATGTCAGCACAAAAGATATCAAAAAGAGCTGTTAAGGTCGGGTTCGAATGGGATAAAAGAGAAACTTTAAAAGAATGTATAATGTCAGAATTTAAAGAATTTGATGAAGCTTGTAATGAAAAAAATATCGAGCATATGGAAGAAGAAATGGGAGATATTTTCTTTGCCGTAGTAAATTTGGCAAGATGGCATAAACTTGATGCTGAACAGTGTCTTTTAAAAGCAAACAAAAAATTTATGAAACGATTCAGAAAAATGGAAGAACTGGCTGAAAAACCACTAACAGAATATTCTTTTGATGAATTTGATAAATTATGGAAAAAAGCAAAAAATAATACTCAAGAATAATAGAAATTTTCAGAAAATAATGTATATTATAAAGAGAAATACAACTTTAAAAACTATCACAAAATAAAATAGCTAATGACGGGATAATTAATTCCGGACTTGAGGACAAAAAGCGAACTTTTTACAAAGTTCGCTTTTAAGTTTTAATTAAATCTTTGACTTTGTAACAAAAGTTAACATAAAAGGTCAAAAAGTTAAAGTTTATCATGGTTTCAGCCGATAAGTAAATTGTTAGGGAATTAAAAAA
>CADCPD010000177.1 GCA_902803265.1 uncultured bacterium
GAAAACAAACGAAGTGTAGAACGTGTGAACTAAATCGATAGTGTGTAAAAACAAAAACTGCAATCTGTATGAAATGAAAAATGAAAAGAAATTAGAACGGTCAAGAAATTGACCGTTTTCTTTTTGTTAAAATATCATAAAATTTTAAGGCATTCTTAATGTATCAGCTGTAATTTCAGGATTTTTCTTCAAAAATTCTATAAATGCTTCTTGTTGACTATCATATAATGGCATAACATCCTTTATATTTATAAATGGAGCAAACCCATCCTTACCTTTTGCAATATAATCATTTGTAACAACAACATAGTATTTATCGTCCTCAATATTTAGAATCTTTGAATATACCTGCAAATATCGTCTGCCTTCAAGTCTGCCATATCTCAATATTTCTTTTAAATATTTTCCTTGTAATTTTCCGCTTATAACTTTATTGTCAAAAGGCAAAATTTCCATTGCATCAACTAGCGTAATAGTACCTGTTAAATTTCTATTTATTCTTATTGAACCTGAATTCACCATTACGAAATCATATGGATTTTCATAAACCATTGACTTTAAAATCAATCTACCTAGATTAGTTTGTTTTTTTTCAATTTCTGTTTGCTCTCCTATAAGAGTTAATATTGTTTTGCTCAAAACTGTTTGTTTTAATTTTTCTATTTTTTTATTTGCTTTTTCAATTTTTTTTTGAACTACTATATCACTTTTAATACCATCATCAATTAATACACTCGAAAATTTATTAATAGAATTATGTTCACCAAGTCTTGGATTTATATCATAATCAACATCACTGACATAAACACCGAATTCACCGGAATTTATTATTTCAACATTACCTGTTGCAATTGGTCTTTCAAATAAAAGATGATTATGACCACCTAAAATAATATCAATTTTAGGATTTTCTAAAGCGATTTGTTTATCAATTTCATAACCGCAATGAGATATTAATATAATCATATCTACATTATTATTTTCAGAGATAATAGTTCTTACAATACTTGACGGCTCATATATAGTCACTCCATCAGAATTAGAAAGATTATTCAACGTTGGAGTTGTAACACCTATTATTAATACTTTTCTTCCTTCAAATTCTTTTATTATATAAGGTTTTACGAGTTTTTGCAGTTCTTTATCGCTAAAATCAATGTTTGCAGAAAGGAATTGTGTTTTAGATTTTTTTATTAAAATTTTTAATTCTTTTATACCTCTGTCAAATTCATGATTACCCAATGCAATTGCATCATATTTTAAAATCTTTAAAATATCCGCAGTCAATTTTCCCTTAAACATCTGATAATATATAGAACCTTGAAAAATATCACCGGAATCCAATATTAAAGTATTTGGGTTTTCTTTTCTTACTTGCTTATAAAAATAAGAGTGTCTTGCAGCACCACCAACATTTTTCATATTATGATATGTAATAGGTTCAAGTCTTCCATGTACATCACTTGTATGTAAAATTGTTAATTCTGTCGCTGAGACTGGCACAATTATAAATAATGATAATAAAATTAATAAAAATTTTTTCATAAACTTTTCCTATATAGCAACTTTAACAACAACTTTTTTCACATTTGATATACTTTCATCAGTTAAACAAGGTTTATGCCCATCTTGAGGATAAAATACAGCAAAATATCCTTCTTTTAAGCTTACAAAGCTTCCCTTACCTTCAAAAAATATCAAATCTTTTTCTTTATCATAAGGAATATTTTCTTTTAATTCAGAAATTTCACAAACTTCAATTTTTTCAAAACCACTTATAACATATTGAATATCAATATACTTTCTGTGAGCTTCAAATAAGCCATCCTCTTTTGTTTCATATTCCTGAATATTTGCATAAATTTTTTCACCGTCAATTTCATATTTTCCGTTTTCAAAATTTTTTAAATTATTATTTAAAATAAACTCAAAGCCTTTTTTTAAATTTTTATTCAGGTTTGAATATTGAGAAATATTTTTAATTTTATCAAAAATCATTTTTAACTCCTTATAAATTCTTCTGAAATTATATCATAAATAAGTTACAAACTTTTGTAACAAAAGTTAACATAAAAGGTCAAAAAGTTAAAGTTTATCATGGTTTCAGCCGATAAGTAAATTGTTAGGGAATTAAAAAA
>CADCPD010000178.1 GCA_902803265.1 uncultured bacterium
CATTTTATATATTTTTTAAAACAAAAACAGGCTCTTTTGTGGGATATGCAATAGGTTCACCGTCAACAGTTATACTGTCATCAGAAAAAACTTCTAAAAATTCCCAATCATTTAATAGCATTGGTAAACGATATTTTCCATATATTCTATGCGCGTTCCAAACCAAACAATCAGGACCGACAGGTACAGACAAAAATAACAGTCCATTCTTTTTAATGATTTTTTTTATCTTTTTCATTGTTTTTAAATCACCATTAGGATTTAATCTATCACCATAACGCCCTAAACCATCGTGTTCAAAAGATGAAATTGAAATTCCTACATCCACCTTTATATTCTTTTCTTGAAAAGTTTTATAATTATAAGCTTCAACAAGCGGATGTTCAGATATTAAGGGATTATATTCAATAATATATACTTTTTCTGCTCCATTCACCAAACTTATCGCATCACAATTAACACCGGTAGAACCAAATACGCAAACGGTTTTACCCTTAATACTATATTTTTTCAATGCATTCAATAAAAAAGTTAAAGTTTCTCCGTAGTAATTAAAAAGATTATATTCTAACTGCCAAAATACAATTTTATACTCCTGCATAGTTAAAACACGTGTAGTATTAGAATTAGAGATATCATTAAACACCCATTTTATAACAGGGATTTTACCATCTAATGTATACTTCGCCATTAATTTTTTTGGAATATTGCGAATTACTTTGTTTTTATTGATGTTAGTACGGTTATTTTTTCTTTTCATAATAGAATTTTGTTGAGCGGACTGTACTTTATTCTGTACTAAGGTATTAAACGGAGTGCGAATAAATCATATGATGTTTAAATAATATAACAGCATCCGTGCTCTTAATATCTCGGCATCCGTGCTTATTTTACCTGAAACTTCATATTATTTAAAATCAAAGGTTTTATTAAATCCACTATACTTTTTGATTTTACTATACAATCCACTATTCCTTGCGGATATTTTAAGTAATGAGTTGTTGAACATAATATTGCTATTTTACTTGCCTCCATGGCGTTTAATTTTGAAATATCCATTTTCAAATGTTTGCAATCCGTGCCTCTAATGTGTTTCTTTACTGAATTAATCCTTAAATCAGCATTGCTTCCGTGCGGTGTAAAATAATCTATCATATTTATCTCATAATCTCTTCGTACTATTACTATCGGTTTGAATTTTTTATTTCTTAAAATTTTTGTAAAAAAGTAGTATAAATAGAGGAGATTATTGTATAATAATTTTAAGTAAAAAAGGGTAGGATGATATGTTAACAAAAGCAATTACGGATATAGCAAAAGAAGTTTTGACAATTGAAGCTGATTCAATTAACAGATTAAAAACAAGACTTAATGAAGAAGAATTTAATAAAGCTATAGAATTGATGTTCAACTGTAAAGGGCGTGTAATTATTACAGGTATGGGTAAATCAGGTTTAATCGGTAAAAAAATTGCCGCAACTTTATCATCAACAGGAACACCGTCATACTTTTTACATCCCGCAGAAAGTACTCACGGGGATTCCGGAATGATAACAAGAGAAGATGTTGTTATTGCAATTTCAAACAGCGGAGAAACTCAAGAGCTTCTTAATCTTTTACCGCTAATAAAAAGATTTAATTTGCCATTGATTGCTATGTGCGGTAATTTTGAATCAACACTTGTACATGCATCAGATGTAAAAATTGACATATCAGTAGAAAAAGAGGCTTGCCCTATAAATAAAGCACCGACAGCAAGCACAACTGCAACACTTGCAATGGGTGATGCTTTGGCAGTTTGCCTTATGGAAAAAAGAGGTTTTACTGCAGAAGACTTCTTAATTTTTCATCCATCGGGAGCTTTAGGCAAAAGTTTATTATACAAAGTTTCTGACCTTATGAGAAATGATAATCTTCCGATAGTTAATGAAAATGAAAACTTTTTGGCTACTCTCGAGACAGTTAGCGAACATAAGTTGGGATTAGCACTTATAACAAACAATGAGAATAAATTAACTGGTATCTTAACAGATGGAGATATCAGAAGAACCCTTTTAAAATATAAAACTGTTGAAAATTTACAAGTAAAAGATGCTATGACAAAATCTCCAAAAACAGTTAAAGAATCATCATACGCTGCAGGTGCTCTTCATACAATGGAAAAATATTCAATTACTGCACTTCCTATAATAGATGCAAATTCTAAACCTATAGGAATTTTACACATTCATGACTTATTAAAAGCAGGAGTTGCGTAAATGACAACAGTAGAAGAAAGAGCCAAAAAAATAAAATTATTAGCCTTTGACGTTGATGGAGTAATGACAGACGGAAGCATATTTTTGAGCGAAACAGGCGAAGAAATAAAGCGTTTTAACGTAAAAGACGGTCAGGGTTTAGTACGAATACAAAAATCAGGATTTATCGTTGCAATAATTACGGCAAGAGAAAACGGAACAGTAACTCACAGATTTGAAAATTTGAATGTAAAAGAAATTCATCAGGGTAAAAAATATAAACTTCCCGTTCTTGATGAAATTCTGGAAAAATATAATTTAACTTATGAACAGGTATCATATATGGGAGATGATTTACCTGATATCTGTATTTTAGAAAAAGTAGGACTTGCAACATGCCCGAATGATGCCGTTGAAGAAGTAAAAAGAATTTGTCATTTTATATCTTCAAAAGAAGGCGGCAGGGGTGCTGTACGAGAATTAACAGACCTTATTTTAAAAGCACAGGGCATAGACAGAGAATATGTAGTTTCAGAACAAGACAAATAAAAACTAAGGAGATATTATGTACGAAATAAAAACTCAATTATCATTTTCAGCAGCACACCACTTACTAAATTATGACGGGGAATGTGAAAATCAGCATGGTCATAACTGGCTTGTAGAAGCTTATGTAAGAGGTGAAATTCTTGATAAAAGCAATATATTAATAGATTTTAAAAAATTAAAAGGTGAATTAAGAAAAGTTTTGGCATATTTAGATCACGAAGATATAAATGAGCTGCCTGAATTCAAAAATGAAAGCCCTTCCAGTGAAATGCTTGCATACTATGTTTATACAAAATTAAAAGAAAAATTTGCAGAATTATACAAAGTAAGCGTATGGGAAACTCAGGAATCTTGTGCAAGCTACTTTGAGGAAGAATAATTATGATAACACTTACTCATTCGGTAATAACAGGTATAGTTCAGGGATTAAGTGAATTTTTACCTATATCTAGTTCTGCTCACATAGTTTTTGCAACAAGTATATATAAAATCATTACGGGAGTTGATTTTTCCGTTATAAATGCAGAAGAAACATTTTTTGACATAATGCTTCATTTCGGAACACTTGTTGCAGTACTTGTCTATTTCAGAAAAATGCTATTGGATATTGTTTTGGAATTTTTCAAAGCAATAAAAAACAAAGACTTTTCTAATGAATATGCAAAATTGGGTATTTATATTTTAGTAGGAACAATGTTCACAGTAATACTTGCATATCCGTTAAAAGATGTTTGCGAAAAACTTGTTTATTCCCCAAAAATAGTTTCTGTATTACTGATTGGAACAGGCATAATTCTATTTTTAAGCGAGTATGTTTCTAAAAATTTTGAAGCAAAAACGGATAAAATGAACCTTAAAAAAGCAATAATAATGGGTTTAGCCCAAGGTTTGGCAGTTTTTCCGGGGTTTTCTCGTTCGGGTTTAACTATTGCATCAGGCTTATTTTCAGGATTAGACAGACTAACGGCAACAAAATTTTCATTTTTACTAACCGTACCAATCATTTTAGGCACATCAATTCTATACCCGTTTTTGGAAATTAATATATCTGAACTTTCAGGATTTAGTTGGACAAACATAATAATAGGAACTGTTGTTTCAGCAATAGTAGGATATTTATGCATTAAATACTTTTTAATATTTGTTTCTAAATTTTCACTAAAAATATTCGCATATTATTGCTTAATTATTGGTATAGGATTAACGATATTTTTTAACTTTTTTGTATAAATTAAATTTATATAAAGATATGGTTTAAAAGTCTTTAGTATGTATAATAAAACTTGAAGGGAAACAGGAAAAATATATGCAAAATACAATAGAAAGAAAACAACTAAAATATATAGATTTTAACTGTGATTTAGCACAAAGCTTTGGAATATATAAAAATAATGCAGAATTTGATTTATTGGATTATGTAAGTTCAGTAAACATCTCAACAGGCTTTCACGCAGGTGATCCTATCACAATTAAGAATGCTCTTTTAAAAGCAAAAGATAATAATGTAGCAGTAGGAGCGCATATTGGTTTTGACGATATTCAAGGTTTTGGATATCGTGAAATGCAATTAAGCGAAGAAGAAACTGAAGCGCTTGTTGTTTATCAAGTCGGAGCAATAATATCATTTGCAAAAGCTTACGGAGTAGAAATAGACCACGTAAGACCTCACGGTGCAATGTACGAATTAATGGCAAAAGATTTTACTTTTGCATGTAATGTTGCAAAAGCTGTTAAAAAATGTTCTAAATGGCTTATCTTATATGGTGCGGCCGGAGATATTACAAAAAAAGCAGGAGAATACGTTGGCATATCAACCGCAAGTGAATTATTCCTAAATAAAATTTATAATGCTGATTTAACATTAAATTCAGAAAAGGAAGAAAATAATGACACAGATTTTGCAATAAACAGATTAAGAAAAATAATATCAACATCATCTATAGATAATGATTTGAACGGAACGACTCCTGTTGAAGTTGATACTATTCATTTTTCTAACAAATATGTAAATTCAATAGAAATAATAAAATCAGCAATAGAAATCATTGAACCGTCACCTATTAATTACAATAAAGCAAAATTAGCAGGTTGGGGCGAAGAATAGTATTTATTTAAAATAAATAAAAGGACTGATATATGAAAAAGTTAATAGATAAAGAATTATTAAATGATGCGAAATGGTTAATTCCCGGATTGCAGATAAAGAGATGGTTTTTACTTATTTTTATGGGTTCATTGTTTATCACAATAGGGACGATGATATTCTTTAATTTAAGACCAGTATATTTCACTATGGAAA
>CADCPD010000179.1 GCA_902803265.1 uncultured bacterium
AAGCCGAGTTAGATTTAACCAATTCCATCACTGAAGCTCATAAAACTGACAATTTAATAATTTACATGCCGATGTGATGGAATTGGTAGACGTGCTAGACTCAAAATCTTGTGAGGGCAACCTCGTGCCGGTTCGACCCCGGCCATCGGCAATTTATTTTTTAAAGAGGATAACGTTTATTGTTATCCTCTTTTTTACGGCACGAGGTAATTGCTTTCTATCTATATTCGCAAACTCCGTTCGCTCTGTCGACCCCGGCCATCGGCAATTTATTTTTTAAAGAGGATAACGTTTATTGTTATCCTCTTTTTTACGGCACGCAATAAAGATAATAAATTTTAAGTTAAATATCTACAAGAATTTCACGAACAAGGTACAATCCATACCCCAGACACGTTTCTCTACCCATTTTAAACGGAATTGCATAGGCATGTTCAAACTTTTTAAAAATTTCGGAATTTGATAACAATCATCTGCCAAATGATATATAGGTATTATAAGTATAGGTTTTTGCGTACGAATAGTATTTATTGCCCCTTTTAAAGCTTTTCTTTCTTCACCTTCTATATCAAATTTTATTAGTCCTATATTTTCAGTATTAGTCTGTTTTACAAATTCATCAATAGTTAGTTGTTTATCGTCATTCGTATCAGACAAAAAGGCTTTTATTGTCGCTACATTTTCAAAATTATTCAATTCCATATTTGCATTTAGATATTCATAATTCTCATCATCACATTCAAATGCATAAATAAATGAATCAGGGTACATAAGTTTAAAATATATAGCAGTATCACCTATGGAAGCTCCACAATCTAATATGGTTTGACCATTTGTCGGTTCAAAATCTTTTAAATGATATTCTCTTAAAACATACGTATGAACATACTCATAATATGACATTAACTCCTGTTCTTTTTCAGGTTTACTTCCAAAAATAGGCGTTTTTGACAATAAATTAGCAGTCTTGCTTTCTATTTGCACTTTCACAGGAGTATTTTCATTTTCTCTTGACTGATAAAGTTGATAAGTCATATCAAAAACCTTATCGAAAAACATTTGTTCTCTACTTGTTATAGTATCAATATTGGCAAAACGCTTTAACAAAAAATCTACAAATAATATTTTATCTGCCTTATTTAAATTTTTGTATAATAACCTATAAACAAAGGACAAAATAGCTTTAAACTTTTCAAGAAAAGCATCTATTTCAGAAGAATTTTCTTCTGTTTTTCTTGATAAAATTTCTTGGGTAAGATTATTATCAGGAATGGTATTTGTTCTTGAAGCATGTACCTCATAAAAGGCATCTATATATAAACTTTCATTATCAAAATATTTCATCAGAATTTTTTCTAAAGCTACAGGAAAACTTGCAGCATTTATTGCAATTTCAACTTCTGTATCAGACATTTCATATAAATCTTTGAAAATTTCTTTGTATATACGTCGTGATTCATCAATGCTCTTTGCTACGTTTAAAATGTCCTTAGTACTTTCTCCTCCAAATCTGAAAGTCACAAAGTTATACTTTAATTCTGCATAAGGAATCCTATTTAACATGAACTCAAGCAGCAGTTTATAATCAGCAATAAATTTATATGAAGAATCAAATTGAAATTTTTCTAACAAAGATTTTTTACAGACCATAGTTTGATGACAAAATGGCATTTGTCTAAAAGCCGTATATATATTAGGTTCCCACTGATATGTTACACCATCAAGTATAAAATCACATTCGGAAAAACAAAATCCTGCATCAGTTTCTTCAAGAAGTTCAACTGCTTTTTCTATACCATATTTATCATGATAATAATCATCAGAATTCAAAAATACAATATATTTACCATTTGCATGTTTAACACCTTTATTAAAAGCATCAAATATTCCTCTGTCAGGCTCGGAATAAAATGTTAAATTTTTATCTTTTAATAAATCGATTGTTCCGTCCTTTGAATCATTGTCAATTATTATATGTTCAATCTCTGAATAAGTTTGCTCTCTAACAGATTCAATCATTTGAACAAAAGTATCTTTTCTATCATTTTCGATAATATTTGATGTTGCAGTTATAATTGTAACAAGAGGCTTCATAAGCTACACCTTTTTATAATTCACACTTACATTAAAATTAAAAAACACAAATTTAACAATAATGTAAAGAAATATTAACATAATAAAACATATTTCTAAAGTTTTTTTTTTATGAGCCGATAAGTAATACATAAGAATGTATGTAATTTAGAAAAGGAATATGTGTATGTTAAGAAAAATCGAAAGACCAACAAGCAATATA
>CADCPD010000180.1 GCA_902803265.1 uncultured bacterium
AATCGGCATTAAAGTAAATAAAATATGTGCCGATTTTTGTTTATTTGTATTCTTTAGTTATTGAGAATAACGGTAAGCAGGAAAGTTCTCTATCTATTTACCAGTAGCTTTTTGAGATTCTAATGATAAAATATCACGTTGAATTGTTTTTATTTGATTTTGTACTTCTATCAATTCCTTTTTGGTTTCTTCATCATACTCAATAGTAGGGAAACGTGAACCATTAGTATGAGTTAGCTTACCTTTTGCCAGTAACTCTTTTTCTCGACTTCTCAATTCATTCAATTCATTTCTTTTGTCTTTAATTTTTTCATCAATTGAAGAATCATCTGCTTTATCAGGACTCACAGGATTTGACGCATCACCAACACTATCTGCTTCACCGGCATCTTCACCCTTTAATGCTGCCAGTTCTGATTTTAAACTTTTTTCTTTCTCAAGCAATTCGATTAGTTGTGAGCCATTTTGTTGAATCTGTCCTGATAGTGATAATACTGTTTGTTTATCAGGAAGAGCTTTATTGTTTTCAGCATTAAGTTTATAAGAAAGTTCTGCTTGTTTTGCTTTTAGTTCTCTAATTTTATTTTCTATTTTTTCAAGATCTAATTCTTTTTGCTTAATAATTTCTGCTTTTTGGGTATCATCTAAACCTTCTGTAGCATCATCACCGGAATTTGCTACATCTTCTGTTTTCAAAGCTTCAATTTTTAATTTAATTTCTTCAAGCTTTTTATTCACAGTCGCCAAACGAGATTGTTTTGTTTCAATGGTTTTCTCTATTTCTTCAGCTTCTTTGTTAGATTTGTCATCTACTTTACCACCTCCGATACTCCAATCTGATCCTCCATCACGAGAAGCACTCATTTCTAATTTCAGATTTAAAGACAATATATCAGCTTCAAGAAGTCGTTGTTCACCCTCCAAAAGAGCCTGTTCTTCCTGTAATTTTGACAACTCAGGATTAGATGAAATTGTTACACTGTCACCTTTTCCACCCTCAAGTAAATTTGTATTCTTCTCAGTTTTAGAATTTTCTGTCGCTTTATTTGAGGAATTATTTCCTATAGTTTTCTTTCCACTTTGTATGCTACGGTATAAATCTCCAATCATTGTCATAAAATTACCCCTTTCTTATACATAATTACTTACACACTAATATGGTTTATATCGGCAAAATCACTAAAAAACCTTAGCACACTCTTATTGCCACTTCATACCCTATACCTAATTATGATTAAATTTCAGGCATATTAAATTCAATTTTACAAAAATTCACATTATCTTTATACTTAAATTTTGCAAAAGAAAAGGGACTTTTGAAAGTCCCTCAATTTACCTAAATATTTTTCTTAACCTACGTTTCCGTAATTTATCTTCACCTACGCTACTTCAAATAATCTTCTTCCACCTTTGTGTCCGTGAGGTTTTTTACCGCCGTGTGGTTTGTGGTTTCCTTGAACTTGGTTGTCATGGTGATGACCTTGTCCTTTTTGACCTTTTTGACCTTTTGTAGTTGCTGTAGTTGTAGCAGGTTGATTTTTTCTGATTTCTTTTACAACATCTTTTATAATTTCAGAGGTTGTTCTACCAGTTTGACCTTCTTCTGCTAATGCAATTTCGATTTTTTTGCATTTACCTGCTCTTTGTTCTGCAGGGATGTTGTTATCTTTCATTATGTTGTAGTTTCTAGTCAATTCAGCGTAAACTTTTGCTGTATCTTCTTCAACTTTACCGTCAACTTTAACAACTAACGGAGTATTAATTTCTACACCCGGTAAGTCAACTCTACCACCTGAAGCACCGCCGTGACCTCCACCCCCGAATAAGTTAGCTAATAATTCTGCGTGGTTGCTCATTGCTGATGATCTGAATGATAATCTTAAACCGTTCATTTTAGCAACGTCTGAATTTTCTGTAATGAAGTTTTCTTTCTTATCTTGGATTACTAAGATTGCAATTCTGTCTGCATCATATGGTCCTGTATAAGTTTCTGTTGCTCTTTCAGTTAATGTTGTAGCTTTTTGACCTGGAGCAAGTTTTTGTGAAACTTCTGATGGATCTGATTTTAATGCACCTAAAGCTTCAGAATATTTGAAACCGTTTTGAACATCTAATAATGTGATATCAGGATCTTGTTGTAATGAAGAATTGAATACATCATACATTTGATCATAATCAACTTCGATGATACCTAAGCCTAATTCAGGAGACATTTTTCTGCCTTCAACTGCGTAATTTAACATTTTATCACGAGGTGAAGCTTTACCGTTTACACTTGCACCGCTTAATGCTCTATCAGGAACATCATATGCAATGTTTTCACGTAACCATTTTTTATCTACTGATTTATCAGTTTTTGATAATTGGTTTGTTAACCATGTTGACATACCTTCTGGGAAGAAGTTTGGTCTTTGTTGAACAGGCATTGCTGAGTGATGAGGTAATAAGTTTGCTGTTCTTGTGAATGAACCTGTATCTGTTGATGTACCTGTGATTACACTTGCTACAAAGTTCTTAGCTGCTTGTCCGCCTTTTTCGAACATTTTACCTAAATCGCCTGCTTTATCTGCAATGATTGTTACTAATTGAGTTGCTGCCGGAACTGCATCACATACTAATGCTAAACCGTTTTTATGAATTTTATCCATATCTAAACCAGTTTCTGATTTAGCATTTTGCCATTCTGAAATTCTGTGAGGGTGGTGATCAATATAGATTTGTTTTTTACTGCCTTCGATATAATCTTTGAATGCACCTGAGAATCTTGTTGGAGTAGGAACATCCATTGTCATAACTAAGTCATATTGTTTTTTAGCTTTACCTTGTAAAGGATTAGCATCAAATAAGTTTTCAGGATTTTTTAATTCTGCTAAATCTCTTTCAAGAACTTTTTGTTGTTCTTTAGCTGTTTCTGTATTTAATGCTTTTAATACGTCTAAATTCTTTTGTAATGTAGCAATTTTTTCCGGATTGTAAGGACGTTTTACATCTTCTACACCAGGCATTTTATCACGGAATAAACCTGGAATTTTATCATCTACTGCGCAATCAATTTCTCTATCAGGAAATGCTGCTTTTAACGCTTCTTTCATCGCTATAACCGAACCTAATGTATCTCCGTCCGGTTTACAGTGACCTAAAATTAAGATTTTCTTGTTTTCAGGATTATTAATTTCGTTTGAAATATTTGTTATAGCGTCTTTGATTTCTCTTACTCTGCCTAAACCATTTTCTTTACCTTCAACATCAAAAATTCTTTCTAAAACTTGTTGAGGTGATTTTTCAGGTTGGTAAACCATAACTGCTTTTGAAATTTTTGGATCATCTGAGTTTAATAAAGTATTGAATGCATCTGCTGCTTTTTTAGCTTCTGCTTTATCTTCACCAACATATTTTAATGAAGCTCTTAAACCAATTGTAGGAGCACCTTTTGAAGTACCTGCAATTACGTTTGATAATTCAAATCTGTAATCTGATGGTTTTTTACTCATAATAGGCATTATAAATTGAGCCATTTCTTCAGGAACAGATCCAACAGCACCAAATTTAGGGTGAGTTAATTCTAATGATTTACCACTACGAGTCTTAACTTCTTTCGCTCTTAATACATCGCCTTCTTTCCAGTTGCTGTTTGCTAATTGTACAACTGAATCATCTACTGCTGTTGCAGAAGCACCTTCAGTACCTGCTTGGTGTTTTGATACACCTCTAACTCTAAATTGGATAGCAGGAGCATCCTCTGATGCTTTTGTTTCCATTGGGTTTTGAATTTTACCCATAAATGATACGTGTAAAGCGTTTCCTTCACGTTTTAAAGTGATTGGAGAAGCTTTCTTCGATAATTCTACACTGTCTGTTGCATAAGTTAATTTTGGTTGTGCGTTACGGACTTTAGATTCTGTTGTTTTTGCAATGACTGCTGGACTGTTGATTTTGCTGATGTTCATTTAAGACTCCTACCTATATATTATTTAAATTACCGTCTTTGTGGATTGTGGATTTTAACTTCAATTACATGAATACACTAATTTGTAACCTACACATATACATAAAGGTACGAACAATTATTTTATTGATAGGTCATGGATAAAATATGAAGTTTGTTTAACAATTTGTTACAATTTTCATATCAGGTCAGTATATGATAATATGTATATATTGTAGGAGTAGAGGAATATATCTTGGAAAATAAAGCAGAAGACAATTTTGCACAGATTAACGAATGGCTTAGCGCTTATAAACAAACAGATTGCGACAAACAAAAAAAACAACTTCAAAACTTAATTGTTGTTGCAACTATGCCATTAGTTAAAAAAATTGCATGTTCGCTTGCAAGACGTGCAACAGACCCTGTTGACGATTTAATTCAGGTCGGTTCTCTTGGTCTTATAAAAGCTATTGAATTCTACAATCCTGAAATATCAACTAAATTCAAAACTTATGCGAGTTATTTAATTACAGGCGAAATAAGACACTATTTAAGAGATAAAGCGTCAATGATAAAAGCTCCGAGAGAAATTCAGGAGTTAGCATTCAGAATAAATAATTATATAAAACAATTGATAGAAACTTCAGGTGATGAACCAACAACAGAAGAAGTTGCAAAAGCTATGGATGTATCTGTCCAAAAGGTTAATATTGCAATAGAAGTCGACAGAAGAAAAAGTACGATTTCTCTTGACCAAACACTTGGAAGTACAGACGATGATAATTTATCTTTAGCAGATAAAATTCCGGCCGGAGATTATCAGGAATTTTTAAATTCTTACGAAGAAAAAATCATGCTTTCAAAAGCTATTGAAAAATTACCGCCTGAACTTAAAGATGTTATTGAATTAAACTATTACGAAGATTTGAATCAAAGACAAATCGCTGAAAAACTAAACGTTTCTCAAATGCAGGTTTCAAGAAGATTAAAGAAAGCTCTTGCAGCAATGTATGAAATAATAACAAATTCCGATTACGAAAGAAACTAACATGCCTGATATTTTAACACTTTATATTGCTTTTTGGGTCTTTATAGTAGGATTGTGCATAGGTAGTTTTTTAAATGTTGTAATCTTAAGAGGTTTATCTAACGAATCAATAGTTTTTCCTCCGTCAAAATGTCCTAAATGCCAGCATGCTTTAAAATGGTGGCATAATATACCATTATTATCATATATATTGTTAAGAGGAAAATGTTATTTTTGTCATGAAAAAATAAGCCCTCAATATTTTATTGTTGAACTTGTAACAGGATTGCTATATCTTGCAGTATTTTTTAAATTTGGAATTTCAATAAATACGGTATTGATGTTTGTAATTTTGTCATTGTTTGTTGTCATGACTGTAACCGATTTAAAAGAAAAAATAATTTTCGAGTTGCACGCATACATTCTTGCTGGATTTGGTATTGTTTTAAGTCTTGTTCATCATAACCTATTAAACTCCATTTTAGGACTTATGGAAGGCATTTTGATAATGGAAATTTTTGCAGCTATAGGTTATCTTTTTGTAAAATCAAGAGCTTTTGGAGTTGGAGATACATTTATAGCAGCAGCATTAGGAACAATATTTGGATGGGCGCCTTTATTGATAGTGTTAATTCTATCTCTTATAGTCCAAGCTTGCATTACACTGCCTTTATATATTTATAAGCTATACAAAAATAAAAATTTTAAGACATTAATATCTTTGGTTTTATTTTTATTGATAGCGTTAATTTATAAATTATTAACTTTAAAATCTGACATAAACATGACTATAATATATATAGGAATTTTACTTGTAGTAATTTCAGGGTTGTATTGCGTAAGACAAATCACACGTAACATTAAATCCACAAAAGATGCTATTATTTTACCATTTGGACCGGCAATGTTTATCTCAGCAGTCGCTTTTATATTTTTAAACTAAAAAATTAGTTATAAGATAAATCAAACCCACAGTAAAAGAAGTCAATAAAAATATTAATAAAGATGCAACTTTTAGCTTTGAACCTCCAAGTTTTATTTCTTCCTCTAATGCAATTTTATTTAAAATTTTCTTTGAATAATCTTCTCGTATTTGATTTTCATCTTTTTTAAAAGCCTTCTGCAAAACATTACGAAGCTCATAAATTTCTTCAAGAGCTTGTCTCCCTGATAAATTTTTTATAATATATTTTTTCACTTTTAAACTTTCTTCATCAGATAATTCATTATCACTATATGCAGATAAATTTTTTACTGTTACATAATTTGGCTCATTATTAAACTTTTCAAGTATATCATTTTCCGATTTTATACTATCCAAATATTCCTTAGCTTGAATAAAACCAAGTTTAATATTTAACATGGTTTTATATTTTTCTCTGCAAGATGAACAACACTCAATATGTGATTCAATCATTTCATTTATTTGAGAATTTAATTTATCTTCAATATAAAATTTCAATAAAGAATTGACTTGAGAACAAGATAATTTCATATTATACTCCTTTATTAATATATGTTTTAAGATTTTCTTTTAACTTAATTCTTGCCCTTGCTATTCGGGACTTAACTGTTCCGACATTTGTATTTGTCGATTTTGCGATTTCATCATATGAAAAACCTTGAAATTCTCTTAATACGATTGGAACACGAAAATGCTCCGGCAAGTTTAGAATTTCGCTTTTTATAATTGTTTCCAATTCACACGACAAACAATTTTCCAATGGCTTTGCATGATTATCCGGGATTTCTAATGCAGGATTTGAAGCATAATCATCACCTATTGCCTTATCAAAAGATACAGTATTATTTAATTTTGTACATTTTCGTAAATCATCATAAAAAAGATTCATAACAATATGATTAAGCCAGCTTTTAAAAGTTTTAGGTTTTCTCAAACTAGAAATATTATTTGCCATTCTAAGCAAGGCTTCCTGAGTTAAATCCGGAACTTTTTCTTCATTTTTACAAAGATATAAAAAAGTTACATAAATACGTTTTTGTTCCCTTTTTATTAGTTCTTCCAAGGCTTTAAAATCATTTTGCTGAGCAAGAATGATTAAATCTTCGGTATTTAACTTTTTATACATTAAATTCCCTAAAGCCATATTTACCTACACTTATAGCTTAAAGAACTTCGGGATAAATTTACACACTCAATAATACATAAACAGTTCGACAATATTTTATGAACAAAAAATATAATGTTTTTTGTAATGATATACCTGTTCCCACTAAAATTACTAAAATAGGTCATGCTGAATTCTTTTCAGCATCAAAAATCTGTAAGATTCTGTGGAAAACAAGACATTTTTCATAAAATCAAAGATTTTTGAAAAAGTAGTCAAACAAGTTCAGAATAACATTATAACTTGTTTATAAATAAAATTAGCGGAGTATTATATACAATTTCCATATTTTTAAGATTTTCTGATATAATAAAAAAAAATAACGGGAGTGATTTATGTACGGAATATTATTATGTGGTGGTTGCGGAAGCAGATTATGGCCTTTATCAAGAGAACAATATCCTAAGCAGCTGTTGAATTTAACAGAAGACACAAGTCTATTACAATCAAATTATAAAAGACTGCAATCTTTTATTCCGACAGAAAATCTATATGCAGTAACAGGAGAAAAATATTTATCTGATGTAAACAGACAACTAAAAACTTTTTCAGACTCCCCAAAAGTAATTGCTGAACCTATAGCTAGAAATACCGCACCGGCAATAGCTATGGGAACTAAATATATAACAAAAGAAAAGAACGAAGATATCATCATAATGGTAATGCCGTCTGATCATTATATTAAAGATTTAGAAGCTTTTCAAAACGCAGCAAAAGACGCAGAAAAATATGCTGAAGAAGGATATATTGTAACATTCGGAATAAAACCGACTTATCCTGAAACAGGATTCGGCTATATAAAAGCTAACGGAAATGAAGTTGAACAATTTGTCGAAAAACCGGATAAAGAAACTGCTCAAAAATATTTAGAAAGTGGAAAATATTTCTGGAACGGAGGAATTTTTGTATTTAAAGCATCTGTTCTGTTTGAAGAACTTAAAAAATGT
>CADCPD010000181.1 GCA_902803265.1 uncultured bacterium
AAAACAATGCTATTATTTTGAGACATGGTTCAGCTCCAATTGTATTAAGAGTGGAAAAACCTGATGATATAAAACTTACAGATGACGATGTTTTAATAACTTGTTATAAATCACTTGCACATCCTCAAGAAGGCGTTATGATATACAAAATTCAATATAACGGAAAAACTCTTGTTTATGCAACTGATAAAGAAACATATTTTGGCGGAGATAAAAAATTAACGAAATTTGCACGTAATTGTGATTTATTGATTCACGATGCACAATATACAACAGAAGATTATTTGAATCCTCACCATCCTAAACAAGGTTATGGTCATTCGACTTTTGATATGGCATTAGAATGTCAAAATTATTCGAATGCTAAGCGCTTAGTATTTTACCACTACGATCCTTCATATAATGATGAAAAACTTGATAATTTGACATCATTCTATGGAAATATGGCTGATAAAGCCACATTCGCTTATGAAGGCTTGGAACTGGATTTATAATGAAGTATTGCTTACAGACAGCTATTATATTTTTAATACTAATATTCACAGTTGGATATGCAAAACCTGATTTTGAAGTTATTGATTCTCAAAAAAATGCATTTCGGCACAACAATATGGGTTTACTTTATGTAGAACAAGGCAATTATTTTGCTGCTGTTAAAGAATTTAAGATGGCTATTGACTTGAATCCAGGCACTCAAGCTACTGCTGTTTATTTTAGTAATTTAGGAAAAGTTTACTATAAGCTTGAGTTTTCAAAATATGCTATTCAATGTTATGAAAGTGCGATTGCATTGTATCCATTAAATGTTGAATATTACAAAGACCTTGCAAAATCTTATAAACAACAGGGTACATTAAAATCAAAAATTAGTAAATTACAAAAAAGTAACAACATATTTGATAAAGTCTTATTAGGCTTTTTGTATCTTGAATCTGGAGAAAAAACAAGGGGTATTGTTACCTTAGATTCATTCTGTATGTCAGAGCCTGATTTACTGATTACAAATGGAGTTAAATATTACATCAATAAAGCCCGTGATGGTTCTTATTATGATAATTAAGAATTAATTTCGTTGACAATATTTAAAATTTCCGCAGATAAGTCTTCGTCAGATTCAATATTATCTTTTATTAAGTGCGCAAAATCTGCTTTTTTATAGTCCTCTAGGCCTTTTAACTTGTGTATATTTTCTAAATTTTTAACCATAGATATATTTGTATCAAAATCTGATATTTCAACGTATGATAAATTTTTCAGGTGATTATTGAGTGTTCTAATTATTAGATTTATAGGCAATAAATCCTCAAATTCTCCGGATTGAACAAGATGAATTTTATCATTTTTTCTTATTTTTGGCTTAATTTGTTCTAAATTTTCTGTTGCATCATTATCAAGCAAAACAAATATTGGAATTCTTAAAATATCAGCAAAGGAATAAAATAGCTTAACAACTTGATTTTTTCCACCTGCAGAAATTACATGATAGCCTTTTTGGTCAAAATTTACTCCGGAAATTTCAGAGAAAACAGGTAAAAGAATTTCTTCAGTTATGCCTTCTGCTAAAATAATTTTTTCAATAGGAAAATGTGTTAAGCAATTTTCTCTTAATTTGATTTCATCTACATTTTTGTTTAATTTCGAAATCCAAAATAAATTTTTAATATTTAAATCTTCTTCTTTAAATAAATTAATAGCTGATTTATACGATATTTTGTTATTTAAAAGTTTTTGAGTTTCATTATCAAAGACAAAAATCTTATTTTCGTAATCCGATAATAATTTATTAATTTCAAAATTGTCATTTATATCTAAAACTCCCAACTCACCCAATGAATAGTTGAAAATTTCTTGGACAATATTCGTTAAATTAGCATAATCCATTTCATCTAAATCTGTTTTCTTATAAATTGGGTATGAAAGATTATTTAAAACAACTTCTTTAAATACTCTTAAATACTTATCAGTCGTTGGTTTAAAACGTGTTAATCTATCGATGGAAACAATAATTTGTTCCCTTGTCATTGCCTTAATTTTATTTTTAATCAAATTTGTAACCATTGTTAATAATTTTAACTCAAAAAAGGCAATTTTTCTATTAATATCTTTTTTATATAAATATAAGGTGGGTAATAATAGTGCATACTAATTTAGTTAAGTTGAATAACATTAATACTTCATCAAGAGTTTCTTTTGGAAATGCAGTTTCTGCTCCAAAAACTCAATCATATGCGCAAAACCCAATCACATCAGCTTCATATGGTGCATTACAACATAATGCTACAATCCAAACTCAATTAAATTCAAAAGCTGATATTCAAAAATATTCTCTTATTGCAGCTAATTTAGATCAAGAAGGTCGTCAAGCTGCTAATTTATTATTAAAAACAGGTATTTTATTAAACAATAATTCAAATGATAAATCTTCAACACTAGACAATTTGCACAATATTATTACCAACCCTAGAGCAAAAGGTTTAGACAAAAAAGTTTTATTAAATGAAACTGTTAAAACATTAGCAAATCCATTCAGAATTACTCAAAAATTTGGTGATATTCCTGCTCATTTACAAGATGCAGTAGCTGATTATCAAGCACAAGACGAAAACAAAGATGTTAATTCAATCAAAAATGCTCAAAACATTAGAAATTCTGGTTGTTGTGTAGCCGCATCAATTGAATATAACTTAGCAAGCCAAATGCCAGCAGAATTTGCAAGATTAGCTGAAGGTTTAAGTTCAGATAAAATGGCTGCAACAAAAGTTATTGATTTAAAAAATCTTTGTGACTCTAAAGAAGATTCAAAATGGTTATTAGATAACTTCAAAATTCCTTATCAAATGAAAGGTGAAGACAAAGCTGAAGTTACTATTGCTCCTGATAAGAATGCTATAATCAGAGCTCAAATTCAAAATTCTTACAAAGATCAAGGTGAACGTTCAGTAATTGATGTATTAATGCAATCAACATTTATGAACGTTGGTTCTCAACAAACATATAATGCTTTAACTGACAAAAGAATCGGTTCATTTAGTCCTGATGACAGAGGTTTGGTAGAAATTGAAAAAACATTTACAGAATCAATCGTTAATAATAAAAATAAAACTTCTGTTACTTTCCAAGATGTAAAAACAGTTCAAGAAGAAGATGGTTCACAATCAGCTAAATTGGTTGGTCATACGACTGATTTCAATACTGTTAAAAGAAGTTTATTAAAATCATTAGCTCAAGGCGAAAATGTTATTATCGGTTATACTGAAATGGATAATGACAACAAAGTTTTAGGTGGTCACGAAATCACTGTTATCGGTGCAAAAGTTGCTCCTGACGGAAAATTAATCTTTGTATGCAATGATACAGATGACAGTCATGATGGACCTATTGAATTTAATGAAGATTATATCATTCCTCGTATTCACCATGTTGGCTTGTCCCAAAACATAGTCGATACAGATGCTAAATTAGCTGCTATAGCTTAATTATTTATTTTTAAGTTGCATCTGAATTGATTCGAGTAATTTGCGATTTATTGCTAATAGGTCGGACAATATTGCGATAATTCCTGTTTGTACGCCTGTAAGAATTAATATTGACGATAATATTAAGGATTGAATATGCCCAGAACCGCTACCATTAAAATAAAAATATAAAAATCTTCCGCCAATTATGATACCTAATAATAAAAATAAACTTGCAAAAATAATAAAAAATCTAAATGGTCTATAAACAATAAACATTCTAATCATTGTAATTATAGAACGAATAATATAAACAAACATATTTGATATAAGTCTTGATTTACGTTCTTCTTTATTTACCCTTATAGGCACATTCGCAATAACTAAGCCTTTTGCATTTGCTTGAATTATTGTTTCCAAGGTGTAAGTATAATTATCAAATACATTAATTACCTTCGCCGCATCAGCAGAAAAGGCTCTAAAACCACTTGGCGCATCATTAATTATTACACCTGCAACTAAACTCATGACATTTGAACCAAGTTTCTGTAAAATTTTTTTTATTGGTGAAAAATGTTTAATTTCAGAAATAGGGCGTTCACCAATAACCATATCAGCTTTTTTATCAAGTATTGGTTTAATTAATTTTTCAATATCTTCAGCATAATACTGATTATCTCCATCAGTATTAACAATGATATCAGCACCGAGTTTTAAAGCTGTATTTAAACCAACAGAGAATGCTCTTGCAAGCCCGTAGTTTTTATTAAGTGAAACAATATTTTTAACACC
>CADCPD010000182.1 GCA_902803265.1 uncultured bacterium
TAAAAATCATTTTCACCGACGAAAGCTGGATTTTAGTACGTCCAAGCGGAACAGAACCTTTGCTTCGTATTTATATTGAGGCAGAAAGCAAAGAACAAATTTCTGATATGAAAATAAAAATTGAAAAGTTTTACAATAAAGTACTTTTAGGCTAAAATTAAAGAAGAAATTAAGAATAGAAAGAAGGATATAAAATGAAAGTTTCAATAAATTGGTTAAACGAATTTGTAGATATTTCAGATATAGATGTAAAACAAGTTGCTCATGAACTGACTATGAGCGGACTTGAAGTAGAAGCAACGGAAGAAATAAAACCTGCTTTTACAAATATTATTACTGCAAAAATAGAAAAAATAAATCAACATCCAAACGCAGATAAATTGCATTTAGTTGATGTAAATATCGGTAACGAAGTAAAAACAGTTGTTTGCGGAGCTCAAAATATACAAGAAGGACAAATTATTCCGTATGCCTCAGTAGGTTCACAAGTTCTTGACCGCAAAACAGGTGAAACTTTCACTCTTACTCCAGCAACAATCCGAGGAGTTGAATCTCAAGGTATGTTATGTTCTTCAGATGAATTAGGTTTATCAGACAGAAACTATCAGGAAGAAGATGGTATTTTAATTTTAAACAGACTTTTTGATGATATAAAATTAGGTGAAAAACTTGAAGATGTACTACACCTTGAAAATGATACAGTTCTTGAAGTAGCACCAACAGCAAACAGAGGCGACGAAATGTCAGTTCTTGGAGTTGCAAGAGAAATAAGTACTTTATTTAACAGACCACTTAAATTTTCTCCGTTACAACCGACTCAAGATTTATCAACTGACAAATTTCAAGTAGAAATAAAAGATGAAGATGTTTGCAAATACTATTCAGTAGGTATTTTAAAAGATATCAAAATAAAACCGTCTCCTGACTGGATGCAAAACAGATTAATCTCATCAGGTATAAGAGCAATAAATAACGTAGTTGATATTACAAATTATGTATTATTAGAATACGGAACTCCTCTTCACGCTTTTGATTACGACAAATTAAACGGATATTTATGTGTAAGACGAGCAAATGAAGGAGAAAAACTTGTAACTCTTGATGAAGTTGAAAGAACTTTAACAAAAGATAGTGTTCTTATTGCTACAAAAGAAGAAGGCGTATGTCTTGCAGGCGTATTTGGCGGTGCAAATTCTGAAATTGATAACAATACAAAGAATATAGCACTTGAAGCAGCATACTTCACACCTGCTTCAAACAGAAGAAGCGCAAGAAGCGTGGGTTATCGTTCTGAAGCCTCAGCAAGATTTGAAAGAGGAGTTGATATAGAAGCTGTTAAACCTGCTTTAATGAGAGCTATGCAATTATTGGTTGAACTTGCAGATGCAAAAATTGAAGGTATGGTTGAAACAGGCGTTAATAAACTTGAACCTCAATACATTACTTTAAGATTTAACGAGGTTAAAAGAATGTTAGGCTGCGAAATTGATGCTGATAGATGTATAGAAATCGCTGAAAATTTAGGTTTTAAATCTTGCGGTAAAAATGAAATAGCTGCAAAATTTGAAGTTCCTTCTCACAGACGCGGCGATGTTGAAAGAGAAATAGACTTGATTGAAGAAATCGCAAGAATAAACGGTTATGACAAAATAACACCAACTGTTACATTGGGTTCAGGTTCAGCTGAATATTCTTTTGAAGAAAAAGTTATTAAAAGAATTCACAACGTAATGCTTTCTTCAGGTTTAAATGAACTTGTAACAACTTCCTTAATCGGAAAACCTCTTTTAGATCAGTACGGAATAGCTTATGATGACGAAAAAGCAGTTAAAGTTGCAAACGTCCAAAGTGAAGACTATTCTATGTTACGTCAAACTTTAGCGGCAAATATCTTAAACATCCTAAAAGGAAACTACGATCAAGGCATTAAAAACTTCTGGGGTTATGAAATAGGCAGAGTTTATTTTAAAACAGAAGAAGCATCTGAAAAAAATACCGGTGTTACAGAAACAAAAAAACTTGCAGGTGTAATTACAGGAAATGTTCAAAACTCTAAATGGCAGCAAACAGAAGAAACTGATTTTTACACAGTAAAAGGTATTTTTGAAAAATTATTTGAAGAATTAAACTTACAAAACAGAGTTCAATATAATTTAACAAGCGATGTAGATATAATGCATCCATACAGAACAGCAAAAGTAAGCTTATTATCAAAAAAACCTATTGAGCTTGGTTACTTTGGAGAAGTTCATCCTAACTTGAGAAATAAAATGAAAATTAACCAAAACGCATACATTTTTGAATTAAATTTAGATGAAATAATAAAAGCTGTTCAACAAACAGTTGCAAAATACAAACAATTACCACAATTTCCTGAAGTTCAGAGAGATATTGCTTTTGTTATTGAAAATGATGTAAAATACAGTGACATTCAAAAAGTTATCAAAAAAGCGGTACAGAATGATTTATTTGTAAAAAGCGAAATCTTTGATATCTATATGGGAGAACACATAAAAGAAGGCTTCAAAAGCGTGGCATTCAGAATTTATATGCAAGACAAAAAAGCTACATTAAATGATGAAACAATAGATGCTCAAATGAATTCTGTTAAAAACCAATTACAAAAAGAATATACTAACATAAGCTTTAGGGAGTAATAAAATGAAAAAATATTTATTAGCAATTCTGACTTTTATATTAGTTAATCTACCCGTTTTTGCAGACGTAATTCCATATTACGTATCAAACATCAGTACAGAAACAAGAGGCTTGTATCAAGCTCCAAAAGACTTAAAAATATATTCTCAACCAAATGAACAATCGGATATTGCATTACAATGTAATTGGGATTATAAAGTTTTCAACTGTCCTAATACGTCAATGAGCAACTTATTTACAGTATTTGTACAAGCAAAAGAACTTGCATTTTTAACAGCAATAGATGACAACGGAGAATGGATAGAAGTAATTTACGACAGAAATTCAAATAAAGCCGGTTGGATAAAAAAAGATGAAAATGATCCATACAGATTATTAAATTTAAGAACATTTTATAATTTATATGGAAGAAAATATGGTATATATTTACTAAAAGATGTTCCTGCAGAAGTAAAAAATCTCAAAACTTCAACATCTGTCGATGCACAAAATTGCGGACAAATTGAAAGACCTGTCAAAATACAATTACAAGCTGTAAAAGGTAATTGGCTTTTGATAAAAGTTTTTGAAAAGGATAAAACTACAAAGACAGGCTATCTTCAATGGAGAAATACAAACGGAGAAATTTACGCATTCCCTGCTATAAGATAATATACATCAATGAAAGTTTACGAATACATAAAAACAGAAACAGATATAGATAAATTAAAAACTGAAGTTATAAAAATATTAGACTTTTATAACCAAAAGTATACTGAAGCAACATCTGAGTCAAATTTATACCAATTCATCATTGATAATATTTCAATAGAGGCAAAATTTAAACACGTAGATTCTCCTAAAGTAAGTATTGTAATTCCTGTTTACAACCAATATATACTTACAAAGTCTTTACTATGTTCTATATACAAAAACACAAAAGATATTGATTATGAAATAATAATTGCGGATGATAATTCTGATGATGAAACAAAAAATATTGGTGAAAATTTTGAAAACATTATCCACATCAAAAATACCTCCGGACACAAAGGTTTTTTATATAATGTAAAAAATGCTATTCAACATGCCAGAGGTGAATACATTTTTTTAATGAATAATGACATGATTACGTGTGATAATTATCTTACAGAACTTCTAAATATTATAGAAAATGATAATTCTATTGGTATAGCTGGTTCAAAAATTCTAACAACAAACAATAAAATACAAGAATGCGGATTAAATTTATATAAAAATGGATTAGTGTTTATCGGACAAAATGAAAACATAACATACTATGATAATGTTCCATATATTGACTGTGATTATTGCTCAGGTTGTGCAATTTTATTTAGAAAAGATATTTGGGATAAATCAGGTGGTTTTGATACAAATTATGCCCCTGCATATTTTGAAGACTCTGATTTTGCACTTAATCTCAAACATAACTATAACTTAAAATCTGTATGTGTTCCTAAATCAAAAATATATCATTTTAGAGGAAAATCCTACAAATTTTATAATCTGGACAAAAATAAAGAATATTTTCTAAAAAAATGGGACAAATATCTGACTAAAAATTAATATCCAACACTCAAACCGGCACAAATATTGATTGACTGTCCTGTTATACCTCTTGCATCGTCTGATATAAGATATTTGATTAACCTTGCAATTTCAACAGGATCAACAAATCTTTTTTGTGGAATAGTATCAAGGATTTCCTCCTTTGAAAATTCAGAATCCTCAATTGAATTATTTCCTAAATCAGTATCAACCCAACCCGGATTGATTGTATTTACCGTAATATTATATTGGGCAGTTTCTAGAGCAAGAGCTTTTGAAAAACCAATTAATGCTGCTTTAGATGCAGAATAAACACTTGCACTTGCTTCACCCATAACTCCGGAAATCGAACCAATATTAACTATTCTACCCCATTTTTCATTTTTCATATTTTTTAAAACATACTTTGAAAGAATTATTGGAGCATTCACATTAACATTGATTATATCTTTTATTGTTTCAATATTTTCTTCGTCTAATTCCGAATAATTATAAATACCCGCATTATTGACTAAAACATTTATTTTATATTTTTCTATAAATTCTTTAGCAGCATTCAAATCAGAATTCAAATCACAGCGTAAAGTATCTTTTGCACCCAAAATTTTTAATTCTTCAAGCAGCTCTCTGTTTCGTGCGATAACGTAAACTTCTCCGACAGAAAGCATTTCTTCAAAAATTTTTCTGCCAATGCCTTTTGTAGCACCAGTTACTAATATTCTTTTAATCATTACGATTATCTTTCAAATCCATTAACACATGAGTTACAACACTATCAACCAAATATGTTTGTTCTTCGTCAGATAAAGTTTTTATAAACTGAACAATCGTATAAAGTTCAATATGTTCATCATACCAACGCTTATAAGGATGTTCCCATGGTTTACTCAATGCACTAATTTGTTCATCAAGATTAAAATTGAATTCATGAATCAATATTTGCAAAAGATGATTTGAAAATGCATCAAGAACGTCATTATCTTGTTCTTCTAAATACGCAATAAGTTCACTTAATTTAGGATTTTTATCATACCAACGTGCATGCTTCATAATGTCAAACTTAAATTATTTTATAATACCAAAACCTAATAAAAAAGTACAAACTAAAAAGATAGCACTTACGTAATATGTAAGCTTGTTCAATCCTTTCTCAGCACTTTTTTGAGAAGTAAACATCTGAGATGCACCACCAATTGCAGCAATACCATCGCCTTTTGGTGAATGCAATAATATCAATACTATTAATAATAATGCAGAAACTATTTGTAAAATCCAAACAAAATTTAACATACTTTCTCCTTATCACGACTCATAATAAAGTGGCCTCTTAATGAGTCTAAATTAATTCTATCAAATGTATATAATCTTGCAGGTCGCTTAGAAGTAGATTTAGAAAATTCATTTAGTTCTATCAAACCTTCAGTACATAAAACTTTCTTTCTGAAGTTACGTTTGTCTAATAATTTTCCCATAATTAATTCATAAGCTTTTTGCATTTCGGTTAGAGTAAATTTTTCATTTAATAACTGATACGCCACAGGGCAAACATCTAATCTTTCTCTTGTACCTTTTATAGAATATTCAATAATAAGTCTATGGTCAAACGCAAGAGGAGGTAAATCGTTAACATTATGCCATGCGACATCCGGATCCGAAAATACTTGAACATCATTAGCTCTAACAAGAGCGAAATATGCACAAGTAATAACACGTGATGTAGGGTGTCTAAGAGGATCACCAAATGTATAAAGTTGTTCTAAAAAGACATTATCAACACCTGTTTTTTCTTTTAAAACACGTTCTGCTGCTTGATCCAAATTTTCACTCATTCTAACATATCCACCAGGAATAGCCCATTTATCTTTAAAAGGTTCATTATGACGTTTAATTAACAACACTTTTAATTCATCATTAAACATTGTTAATATAACTGTATCGACTGTTATTTCATGAGTTCTTGTTTCGTTAAACATTCCTACCTGCTATTAATATTTCTCTTCTTTTTCTAATACTTCCACTTTATTCAATAAACTAAATTTGTAAAATTCCGTTCATGTTGTTATCTTTTGTTTCACTTGAGTTAATTGTTTGAATTCTAACAACAGGAACAACCGTTGCAATTGGCTTATTAGTAGATGGTACTGTTTTAACAAGCGGTTTAGATTTAGCTACAGGAGTTACATCAAACGAAAATTTTGGAGGTTTTTTACGTTGAACACTTCTGATAACTTTATCCGGATTATTCTTCAAATGAGAATACTCTTCCATAATAGATTTAACGTATTTTCTTGTTTCACCATATGGAGGAACTGTTTTGTTGCATCTGTTAACAATACCTGGACCTGCATTATAAGCTGCCAGCGCCAATTCTGTAGAACCATACATTTGATACATCATCTTATAATACATTAAACCGCCCTTAATATTATCACTTAAATAATACGGATTAACACCCAATTTTTTTGCAGTTGAAGGCATTAATTGAAAAACACCAACAGCACCTTTTCTGCTTGTTGAATCATGTCTAAAGCCTGATTCTGTTTTTGCAATACTTAATGCAAGGGCAGGATCAATTCCCATCTCAATTGCAGATTTTACAATCTTTGCTTTTACAACTTCTACACTTTCGGCATTTGCCTTTAAATTTTGGCAAAATATCACCACAAATGTGATTGATAATAACGCTATTTTTTTTAACATTGGACTTCCTTTGATACTAATTGTAAATCTATAAATTTATTCGTGATTTTAGTGTATTATAAACAATTTTAAAAATCAAGTCCACCAGTTTATTAGTATTAGTATTGTCTGACAATATAAGTTCATGGTATAATGATAATAGGGAGTTTAAAGAATGTTACAAAATAATTCAAAAGCATTTTCATTAGCTGAAGCAGTAATAACATTAATTTTTTTAAGTATAATTGCTGCACAGCTTATACCAGCAGTCAATGCTACAAGACCAAGTACAGAAAAACTTCTTTTTAAAAAAGCTTATTCAACAATAGAAAATACAGTAAGCAATATTATAAATGATGACAACCTTTATCCTGTATCATACATGAGTAAAACTTGTAATAATCTTAAAGAAACTTGTCAAAAAGGATTTTTAGAGACAACATTAGGAAACACAAATGATCCTAACCAAAAAGGAACTTATTATGCATACCATGCACTTATTGATCAATCTAAGTGCAACTCCGATAAGACTCCTAAATTGGTTAGACTATTTTGTGCATCATTAAATACAACACAAGCTACTTGTCCATATGAGAATAATGATAATTCTTGTTTTTTTACAACAACAGACGGAATGCAATGGACAGTAACACAAGATTCAAATTCAACTCACTATACTCCAAGCTGTTGTCATAACATGTCCGGAGTACGCCCTATGTTAACAATAATGGTTGATGTAAACGGTAATGCTGAGCCAAATACAAGCACAGGAGTAAATATACCTGATCAATATCACGTAAATGTTTATTACAACGGAAAAATTGAAGTTGACAAAATTCGCTCTCCTAAAGGGATAACGTTCTTAAAAAACCCTACAAACAATAAACGTCGTTCCGATTTAGAAGATGACAGATACGGAAAGGATTAAACTATGTGGAAATATATTAAATCCAAAAACAGAAGAGGTTTTACACTTTCCGAAGCAATGATTGCAATGATGGTTATGTGCACAATAGCAATTGTTTCAGCACCGGTTATAATTGCAAGCCGCCCAAGTACGGAAAAAGTTTTATTGAAAAAAGCCTATAATACAACGGAACAAGTAATATCGGAACTTGCAGGAAATGAAAGATTTTATCCTTCAGATATATCACTAAAGGATATAAACAGTACAAAGTTTCAAAATAATAATTCGCCAAGCGTTTTTCTTAATAATTCTTATCCGCCAAATGATGATGTACTAGAATATACAATTCAAGAATCATTTGTAGGAGCAAGTAATGACAAACAAGCTTGCGCTTGTTACGATAGAGCACAAAATAAATTTTCCGTACTTTTCTGTTGTTCTTTAAATATTGTAAATAAACACGGTAGTACAGTCTGTACAACAAAATCAAAGAAAACTACCTGTGATTTTGAAACCGTAGATGGTATTGCATGGCACACCGTAGATGTAACTCCTACAAGTACAGATTTAACAAAGCCTGTTTTTACGATTACAGTGGATGTTGATAATAAATGGGGAGGCCGACATTTAAATATAACTTCGTCTGGTTACAAAAAAACAAGATTTGTTTTTGAAGTTTATTATGACGGAAAAATAAAAGTTGATAGTGATGCTCAAAATATCTTAGCAGATGCTATAAGCAACAAGAGATTAAACTACTAATCAAGGAGTATAAATTGTTAACACTTATGAACAAAAAAAAAGCATTTACATTAGCTGAAGCGACTTTAACATTATTTTTATTAAGTATTATTACTGCAGCAATGATACCGGCAGCAGTAAATGTTTCACCGGATCAGTTTAGAACAGGACTAAGAAATGCTTATAGTATGACTTCCGGAACAATAAGCACATTAATAAATAATGAAAATTTATACCCTTCCAGAGAATTAATCAGTTCTGAAATACTTATCCCAAAAGGTTTTTTATATGATACAACAGGAACAAAACATACTTATGAGGCTGATGGAGTAACAATTGCAGATAATGGATACTCAGAAACAAATGATATAGCTTGGGAATACGAAGCTTTGACAAAAAATTGTGCTTGCACATCAGGTCCAAAATTAGTAAGAAGTTTTTGTTGCTCTATGAACGTAACAGCAGCAAACTGTAGCGATGCAAATAAAAAATGTTCTTTTACAACAAACAATGGAATGGTGTGGACCGTAACCCAAAATTCAAGTATTACTACTGCAAATAGAGATACAACACCGATATTGTACGTAGAAGTTGATTTAAACGGCACCGGAAAACCAAATAGCAAAACAGCTACATCCCCTGATCAATATAAATTTAATGTTTTTTATAACGGAAGAATTGAAACCACACAAACTTCTAAGGATGCATATTACGAAAGTTCTCTAAAGGCCAAAGTATATCTGGAAAACCCGACAAAAAATAAAAAGAAACAATAACTTTTAATAAAACTCAAAAATATAGACTGATTTTTTATTTTTTTTATGATAAAATCAGAACACAATAGTGTTTATTTAAATAAAGAAGGGAAGAAATTTATGGAAACAAAAAACTTAGCAAAAGTAGGTGTATTTGGCGGTTCAGGCTTATACAAGTTTTTAGATGATGTTCAAGAAGTAAGAGTTGAAACACCATACGGAATGCCAAGCGACAGCTTAATGATAGGAACAATAGGCAATACCAAAGTTGCATTTATGCCTCGTCATGGTAGAAACCATACTATACTTCCCCATTTGATAAATTATAGAGCTAATGTTTGGGCAATGAAATATGCAGGCTGTGAAAGAGTTATTTCTCCTTGCGCTTGCGGAAGCTTACAAAAACACATTAATCCTGGCGATTTTGTTATTTGTGACCAATTTGTAGATTGGACAGACGGCAGAAAATCAACATTCTATGAAGGACCTGTCGTTCACCATCCATCTCCTACAGATTTATATTGCCCAGAGCTAAGAGAATTAGCTATAAAAGTTGCAAAAGATATGGGTATCAATGTTCACGAAACAGGAACAATGACAGTTATCAACGGACCTAGATTCTCTACAAAGGCTGAATCTAAATTCTTTACAGCTCAAGGTTGGGACGTAATTGGTATGACAGCATTCCCTGAAAATTACTTAGTAAGAGAATTGGATATGTGTCCTTTAAATATTTCTCTTATAACTGACCACGATTGCGGTTTAGTAGGAGATGTTCCACCTGTATCTCACCACGAAGTATGCAGAGTATTTGAACAAAACTTAGACAGAGTTAAAAAATTATTATTCACAGTAATTGAAAATATTCCTGAAGAAAGAAATTGTGCTTGCAAAAACACAAGCAAAGATTCTCAAATGTAATTATTTGAACAAAAAAAGATGGAGTTATAATATACTCCATCTTTTTTATATATAAGGATAAATTTTATGATAAAAAATGCAGTTTATAATTTATTTTACTTTTACGAATTATTAATAATCATCAGAATATTTATGACTTGGATTCCAAATATAAATTGGGAAATTCAACCTATAAAAACTGTTAGAGTAATTACAGATGCCTATTTAGATATTTTCAGAAGATTTATTCCTCCGATAGGCGGTCTTGATTTTTCACCAATTATTGCTTTAATTGTATTGCAAATACTGCAAGTTGTTATTGTTGGCGTTTTATAATCTGTAGTAACTTTTATATTGCTGAATATTTTTATCCGAAGCAGCATCAGGGTTTGCTTGAAGAAAGTCTTTTAGTTTTTCCTTACCCTCTGGTTTATTTAAGTATGTGCACAAATATAGATAATTAATTAAATATTCTTTCTTATTAGGATATTTATTAACAAGCGATGAATATTGAACATATGCATCATCATATTTTTTAGCAGATAAAGTTGATAACGCTTTCATATACTCATAATTTTCAATTTCAACTGGTTCAGTCGTACGTTCTATGGCATATCCAAAAAACTCTGCAGCTGTTTCATATTTTTTTGAAGAATAATAACAAGACCCCATTGAAGCATAAATATTTGCATCAGAAGGATCTATTTGCAAAGCTTTTTTATAAGCATCCAAAGCTTCAGGAAGCATTTTTAAATCGTAATATACATTACCCAAATTTATCCAGCCGGCGGTTTTATTAGGAACCTGTTGAGTATATTGTATAGCCTCTTTCAACTTTTCTGAAGCCGCACCTGCAGTATTTTGACTAATTAAAGCCTCATTATTAGAATACATAACCTTTAATGTAGCAAGATCTCTTGCTGTTAAAGATGCCGCTTTTGAGGACTCAGTTTGAGCATACATTATATCATCTCTATTTTGGCTATGACCATTTATACCTAAAGCATGTCCAATTTCATGAAGAGCTGTGTTGTAAACTGCAGTTGAAGAAAGATTAACACCATTTTTATTAGTTAAAAGTTGAATTGTAGAAGATTGAATATATTTACCTGAAGAAAAATTATTAGTTAAACCGGAAACATATTGATCTGAATTAGTATTTTCAATTCTATTTGGAAAAGTTACTTTAATTTGAGCATTATTCGGATTATCGACAAAAGAGAAACTTATTATTCCGTTCAAAGCATTATTATACGTTGTAAATGCAGATTCAACAACACTCTTATAAGGATTTTCAGATATATAAACCTGAACAGGCATATTTTGCCAAATAGAATAGCTTCCTGAAGCATTTACGGCATTGGCAATATAATTATCCGTCAAATCTTCACTTAAATTTTGAGGAATTGCAGAAGGAGCAGCAATATCAACAGGTTCAAGTTGAGCATTTTGAGAAGGATTATTCTCTGATATGCGATTCAAAACTCTTGAATTAAACATAAAAACGGCAATAACTAACGCTAAAGAAAAAACTATTGCCGTTATATATCTTGTATCAACATTATTGTTCATATTAAAAACTAAATTTCAACGTACTCTCTTAAACGTTTGCTGCGATTTGGATGTCTCAATTTTCTTAAAGCTTTTGCTTCAATTTGACGAATACGTTCACGAGTAACGCCAAATAATTGACCAACTTCTTCCAAAGTTCTTTGGCGACCGTCATCCATACCAAAACGTA
>CADCPD010000183.1 GCA_902803265.1 uncultured bacterium
ATCTTGTGCTTGATGTCCTTGGGTACCATCCATATTTATTGGTAAGCCTACAACAATTGTTTCAACATTATTTGATTTTGCGATTTCTTCAATTTTTTCTAATGCCTTTGCTTCAGGTTGTCTTGATATATAAGAATGAGGTGTTGCTATTACGTGTAAATAATCACTTAAGGCAATTCCTATTCTTTTTTCTCCAACATCAAGCGACATTATTTTATTCATTTTATTCTTTTATCCACAAGCTTTCAATTTTTTCAATTACTTTTTCGGCTTGATTTTTGGTTATTGTGATTTCGTCTTCATATTCATAATTTCTTCTGAACAGATTTGCAGTTTTCTTTGTTTCATCAAGCTTAAATTTAATTGATACATAATATTCATATATACTTTTTCTTATTATGTTTTTGAAAACTTCGTGTTTTGCTTCATCGTCAAAGTATAGTGAATAAAATAGATTACCTAATTCTTTTTCATTCGCTAGGTATTTCAAATAAGCCACATTCATTATTCGCTTTGACCATATTTTTTCTTCTTCTTTATCAATAAGGTTATTTAGGTTCTTTTCTATTTCTTCATCCAAATCTACATCATAATTGTCTTTTTTGAAGTTGTTGTTTAAATTTTCTGTAAAGTCATAGAATTTTATTGAAAAATCTGTGTCTATAAACCATTTTTGTGTTTCATCACATAAGCATATTGTATTAATATCATCTTGTGATAATTTTTCTTTTTTAAATTTATCTTCTAAAATATATTCCATAGGAACAGGTTCTGTTGGAATATCATGTAATAAGTTTCTCCAGCAAATATATTCATATGACATTAATTCCCCATGTTTATGAACCGTTGCTTCCGCATTCATTAATAATGTTTTTAGTACTGTGTGATTTATAAATACAGGTAAATCATAGCCGTAGAATCTTTCTACAATTCTTTTAAATTCATTTTTTGTTATTTGGTTAAATCCGAAGCAATCAACAATGCCCCATTTATCGCTGATTACAGTTGCGACAATTTGTATTGTTTCATCTTCTCTTTCTCTTGAAAAGATTAATGCTTGATTACCGTGGCCGTCAGGATAGCTTGCATATGATTCATATGGCTTAGATTCCGAAAGCACTTTTTTATAGAAATCAAGAGTATTATCTTCTCTTACGCCGGATAGTTTTAGTGCTGAGATATTTCTTTTTATCGCAGGTATAAATTCTTCGTCAACATATTCTTTTGCTTCTAGTAATGCATGTAATGCAAGTTGCGATTTTGATTGACCAAGTTCGTTAAGTGCTATCTGTGCAACTCTTGAACTTGGGTCATGTAAGAATACAGGAATTATAATATTAGCAAGTGCATCTTCAGAATAATCTTCTGCAAGTGATTGAACTAGCGTTCTTCTGTCATTATCATTTAATGAATACAAAAAGTCTAAAAAGTCAATTTGTGCTTCAGGATTCATTATCGCAACATGCAATAATTCTTTTGTATCTGCATCGATGACATCATCTGGCTCTTCAAAATAATCATCTATATTTTCATAATCAATTTTATTTCCTAAGTCTTTTAATATATTTAGTACTACTGTTTTTGCATAGTCCGATACCATTGGACTTTTTAGAGTATTCCATAATGCGTTTTCCAATTGTTCTTTATCGCACAATCTTAATAGTAAATAGCATAATACATATGATTTTTGTTCTGTAGTTTTTACTAATTCTCTCATTAAGATATCAAGAATTGATTTTTTATCTGATTGATTGTCCAGAATATGTAAGATTTCATCAATTTTTGAAGCATCTTGCAGTGTTTGTAAATTTTTTATTGTAGTTAAAATTTCTGCTTTTAATTGAATTTTATTAAGTTGTTCTACATCATTAGGCATTATTTGTTACCCCTCCACATTGCATCAAGAAGTCTTTGGGCTTCTGCTGATAAATTTCTATCGTTCATTATTAGATATTGTACTGCTATCATTACGCAGTCTGAACATATATTTACATTTGGACCTTTTACCATTTTTAATACTTGTGTATTTGGTCGTCCGCAAAAACTGCAATAAGTTAATTCCGGAGTTTTCTGTTCAGTTTCTTTTTCCGTGTTTGCAGTTTCTGATTTTTTACTGCTTCTTTTTCCAAGTTTTATTACTTTTTCTTCTGACATTTATTTTTCCTTTTTGATATTCTAATTGTATATTAAACTTTAAATTATTGCCAAATTTTTTAATTTAATTTAAAATTTATTTTACATGGTTTTAATATTTTTATAATTTCGAGGGGATATATTTTATGAAAAAATTTGCTTTTATTCTTTCTGTGATATTTATATCTGTTTTTTCTACAGCTTGTGTAAATAATCTTGCTGTTCAAGAACTTAATAATAAAGCTAAAGTTTTTATGGACAAAGGTGATTACGAAAATGCTATCAGTAGATTGCAATCAAGCATTGATTTAGATGATACTATTTTTGAAACTCAATATAATTTGGGTGTGGCTTATACTTATGCTGACAAGTATAATGAAGCTATTGATACCTTTAATAAGGCTCTTGAACTTAATCCTAATATGTCTGTAACATATTATTCTCTTGGAGTTGCTCAAGAAAATTTTGCTATCGATATAATAAAAGGTGCTATTAAAGCTGATGGGACACCATTTTCTGAAGATGAACTTATTGAACTTGCAGGTGAAAAACCAACATTAACTGCTGAAGATATTTCAAAAGCTAAGAATTTGTATCAAGCTGCTATACAGTCTTATGAAGAATATTTGAATAAAGATTCTAAGGCTAAAGATAAAGAAAATGTAGAAGCAAAAATTGCTAATATTCAAGCTGAACTTGTAAAACTTGACAATCCTGATTTGCTAAATAGCAATAATAATGCGGTAAATTACAATAAAACTTTAAGAGTTGAGTAGAAGAATATAGCAATTATGTTTGTTTCTCCGGGCGAAGTTTGTTTTTCAGTTTTCGGAATAGATATTTATTATTACGGAATTATAATGGGGATTGCCGTTTTTGTTGGTGTTCTTTTTTCTGATTTCGTAAGAAAAAAATATTATTCATATATTTCTGAAAATAATTTTTATAACTCTGTTCTCGTAATTATTATTTTCGGCTTTTTAGGTGCACGTTTGTACTATTGTTTATTTAATTTTTCCTATTATTCAAATCATTTTTTTGAAATATTAGATTTTAGACAAGGCGGTTTATCTATACATGGCGGATTAATTTTTGGATTTTTATCCGGTGCAGTTTTTGCTATTGTAAAAAAAATCCCTTTACTTAAGCTAGCGGATTTATTTTCTTATGGATTAGTTCTTGCTCAAGCAATAGGAAGATGGGGAAATTTCTTTAATTCGGAAGCTTTTGGAAAACCTACAGATATTTTTTGCAAATTATACATTCCTGTTTCGGATAGACCTTTAGATTATATGAATTATGAGTTTTTTCACCCTACCTTTTTGTATGAGTCGATTTTGTGCATTATTATTTTTATTCTTTTATTTTTTGTCGTTAGAAAAATGGTTAAAGGGTACGATGGGTTCGTATTTTGTTCTTATCTAATAATGTATTCTATAGTAAGAATTATTGTTGAAAATATTAGAATTGATAGTATTTTCTTTATTTTGGGACTTCCGTTGCCAATATTTGTTTCTCTTTGTATTCTTATTTTGTCTGTGGTTTGTGTAGTTTTTCTTTGTATGAAGTATTTCAAAATGTAACGCTATATATATTAAATATTATCCTTATTGTGTTAAATATTTTATCATGTTTGTATTATCAGGTGTTAGTAGGTACTTATGACTTTAGATATTAACAGTAATGGTTCATATTTTTATAATGGTAAACCACGCAAAAATAATAACGAAGAAGAAAGTGATGCTGACGAACATAAAAATAAAGATGAGGATAAAGAATCCCAATCTAAGAAGAAATCTTATGAAAAGAAAAAAGCTGATGTTAGTTCTTTAGATCTTATGGGAATGCAAAATGCTCTTATGATTCATAAAGAAAGCATCGTTCATCCGAGTGGCTCTGTTGATAATAAAAAAATGTTCAATTATAATGAAAATTCTGACGGTAATATAAAGCCTGTGCATTCTAGTTCTTTGGAAAAATCATCACATTCTGACCTACATGTTCCTGATAATGTATGTCCGTCTCATCAAAGTTTTTCAACTAATAATGAATCAGAGTCGTCTGTTTCTAATAATATACATTCTGAAAATAAAAATGCCACTCAAATTTCAGGAAATGTTAAATCAGTTTCTAATGATTTAATGACTCATTCTGATATTCATTCCAAATTAAATAATTCTGTTAATGTTTCAAATATAAATGTAAATTATGAGGAACTTGGCATTATTCAAAATGATGATGGTACATTTTCTATGAAGAATAATCCGTTTGGTAGATTTACTAAAGAAACTATTGAGGATTATATTAACAAATATATTTATCCGTCATCACCGGATACATGGGTTAATGGTTATTCTCAAATTTATACTATTAAAAATCAAAAATTCTTCTTGATGAAGGTTACGTTGACTAATGGAACAAGAGCCTTTAGAGGTACAATTATTGAAAATGAAACTTTGTGTACGATATACTTTGCTGTTAATGAAAAAGGTTTGCCTGATGAAAATAAGGTTTTAATGAGAAGATAACCTAAATTCTTTTTTTTATTAATTTTTACATTTAAAGTTTTGGAACTTTTCTTTTAGGTATTATTTCACAGGTTCCATAGCCTTTATATTTTGCGATATATGAGCGATTAGCATTTAGTATTTCATTTCTGTCTGTTGTAAGTTGATTTGTTGCTCTGTCAATTTTGTATAAAACATCTGTGCTCCCGAATGGATATTTATAATCTATTTTAAATAAAAGATATTCATAATTATAATCTACTATATTATCTACCTTTTTAACTTTTCCGAAGTGAACATAAGATATTGTATTTTTGTTATCATTATATTTGATATGTATGTGTAAATCGTGAGCTTTTATTTCTGGTATTTTTACATTATATTCTTCAAAATTGCACATTAAATCGACAGCGGTTGCTGTGAGATTAATTGATATAAACAATAGAAGAACAATTGATATTCTAAAAAAACTTTTCACTACTATGCCCAATTTTCCTGTTCTTTATTTGGCATTTCATCTTCTTTTTTCTCTTCTTTAGGGTTTATTGGTAATCTAAAACCAAATGTAGAACCTTCACCTTCTTTTGAATGAACAAAAACTTCCCCGCCATGATGTTTTTCTACGGAAATTTTAACCAAGTGCAGACCTAAACCTGTTCCTTTTATAGAGTGTGTTGCATTTTCTATTCTAAAGAATCTGTCAAATATTTTCTTTTGATATTCTTCAGGTATACCAGGTCCTTGGTCTTCTACAGATACTTCTACAAAATCTCCTACTCTCGCTCTTTCTGCTCTTATTTTTATTCTTGAACCATCAGGAGAATATTTTATTGCATTAGAAAGAATATTGTTCATAACTCTGCTTATGCTTTCATGATTTAGCGGAACTTCAGGTAAATCAGGCTCTTTCATTATTGACAATGTTATTTTATGTTCGTGTGCAAGTATATCTAATTGGCTTACGCTTTCTTCTATGATATTTACGACATTTTCTTTCTTCTTTTCTAATCTTATTTGTTGGCTTTGATATCTTGAAAAATCTAGTATATCATTTACCATTCTGTTTAGTCTTATGATTTCTTGGTTCATTACGCCTATAAATTCTTTTTGAGTATTGAAATCAAAGTCATTTCCGTAATTGTATAACGTGTCAATATAGCTTCTTAAAACTGTAACCGGAGTTCTTAATTCGTGTGAAACATTTGAGATAAAATGGTTTCTTAAGTTGTCCATTTCTATTTCTTTTGTTACGTCAATAAGAATTATAATATACCCTACATAATCTTTATTTCTTGAGAACATAGGAGATATTACAGATTTGATTATTCGTTTATCAACTTCTATGTTAAAGCCTAGTGGGCGTTTTTCTATAATATCTAATGGTGTATCTTTAAATTGTTCAATTTTGTCTTTAAAGCACATTTCCCCGTTTGTATCACAGTATTGTTGAATTTTTGTTCCTAAAATTTCACTTTGTTCCGCTTCTAGTAACTTTCTGGCATGATCATTTATTAAAACAATATTGTCGTAATTATCACAAACAACAACTCCGTTTGCAATTCCCATAAGAACTGCTTCAAGTTTATTCTTTTCTAAAGTTAATTGTTCAATGTTTTGTTCTTCGTACTGGTGTAATTTGTTTGACATGTCGTTGAATGAATCAAATAATTCTTGAACATCATTACTAACATCTGTGCCTTCAAGTTTGTATCCAAATTCTCCAGATGTTATTTTTCTAACGCCGGTTAGAATTTGTCTTAATTCTTTTG
>CADCPD010000184.1 GCA_902803265.1 uncultured bacterium
ACAACAAAACACAATGCACTTGGTTCAAGTTCATTTATTGGTGGTGAAACTTGGGTTGGTGAACACGGGCCCGAAAGAATATCTTTACCAAGAGGAACTGAAATACTTTCACATAATAAATCGGTTGCTGCATCAACATCAGGTTCAGTAAACTTGAATTGCACGTTTAATTTTACCGTTACCGGTTCGGCTGATGCAAATACTGTTCAAAATACTGTTACAAGTGTTGTTCCAAATATTAAAGCACAAATAGATGCATATTTCAAACAAAAACAAAGATTAGGATATAATTTTTAATGGATACTTACAAAACCATACAAGGTGATACTTTTGATTTAATTGCTAAAAAAATATACGGTAACGAGAGATATTTTGTAAATATAATTGAGGCTAATCAAAAGTATGTTAATACAGTGATATTTTCATCCGGAATAATTTTAAATCTTCCGGATATTGATACACAAACAGAAGCAAGTAAAACAACTGCTCCGTGGAGATAGAAATAAAAAATGTCAGATGTAAGACGAGTAATTTTAAATGTTGAATATCAAGATACAAATATTTCAAAGGAAATAAATCAAGATTTATTGAATTGCAATGTGTCTGACAGTGCGGACGGTTCAGCGGATGAAATCACAATTGAATTGCAAGATAAAGAAAGTAAATGGTTAAAAGATTGGGTTTGTGCTTCAGGTGATAAAATTGTCGCAAGTGCAACGGCTCTCAACTGGAGACATAGCGGAGACGAATTTAAAAAATCATTCGGCACATTCTATGTTGATGAACCTGAATACAATGTTAAACCAACAACTTTTTCGTTAAAAGGTATTTCATTTCCTGCTTCGGGCGGTTTTCGGGATATACCACGCACACAAGTATTTAAAAACGTAAAAATATCAAAAATCGCACAAACTATTTGCAGCAGAAATAATTTTGAACTTTCACTCGATATTGAAAACGATAAAACAATAAAAGAAATTGAACAGTCTAATCAGTCTGATTTTGATTTTCTAAAATCTGAAATTTGTTCAAAAAACGATATTTGCATAAAATTGTATAACAAAAAATTAGTTTTATTTTCACAAAGCAAATACGAACAAAAAGAACCGGTTAAAGAAATTTCTATAAATGAATTTTTACCCGGTGCAAATTTTAAACGTACATTAACAGATAGCGGTTACGATAAAGCCATACTTAAATTCAAAAAAAATAATGGTGTGTTAATTTCTGCAGAATATTCAATACCGGGAGCAAAAGGAATTAAACCTTTAATGTTGAATGATTCTGTTGAAACGCAAGCAGAAGCACTTGAACTCTGCAAAGCAAAATTAAGAGAAAAAAACCGCAATGAAGTTGTTGCTTCATTTTCATTAAACGGATTATCTGATATATATGCGGGAGATACTATAAAAATTGTTGATGCAGGACAATTTAACGGCATTTACTACATTGATAAAATAAATCAGTCATTAATTCCTACATCGGCATCTTATGAAGTTCACAAAGCATTAAGTTATTAATTATGAATATAGAAAGCATTGTAAAACATTTATTTAGACTTGGGGAAGTAACAGCAATTTATGACGATAAAGGATATGTTCAAGTTACATTCTTTGATCGTGATGAAGAAGCAAGAGACTTGCCTATGTTTTCATTTATAAATGAATATGATATGCCAAACTTAAAAGATACAGTTTTATGTTTCTTTTTACCATTTTTTAAAGATGGTTTATGTTTAGGCAGATTTTGGTCAGATAGTCATACACCACCAACCGACATTAAAAGAACTGTTTGGTATAAAAAATTGCGTTCAAAAGGTGATGTTTCTTTTGATGATGAAACTGAAACTTTAACTTTGAATGTAAAAAATATCGTTTTAAATTATGACAGCATAACTTATAACGGAACATCAAATACTATAAATGCAGCAATTACACAAACAGGTAATTATACACAAACAGGTGATTTTACTTCTTCTGGAACAATTACCGGAAATACTGATGTTATCGCAAAAGGTAAATCAGGCTATTCACATACTCACACAGATAGTCAAGGCGGTACAACAACAGCACCAAACTAATTAAAGGAATTTTATCATGAGTTTAACGCAAAGTTTGGGAAATCTTGGAGATATTATTTTTACTGTATCATCAGTAAAAACATTAACATTCAAAGATTTATCACATTCAAAATCAACAAAATATCATCATCACGAAATAATTGGCAATAAGCCTTTAACAGAATTTTTAGGTTGCGAACTCGACAAACTAACATTTTCTATCGAA
>CADCPD010000185.1 GCA_902803265.1 uncultured bacterium
ATTTACTGTTTTGTTTAAATTTTTGATAATAAATGCTCTTTCTTTTTCATCAATTTTAACATCATGCAAAGTACTTTCAACTGCATTTTGTAAATTAGATGCTACATCTTCGACATATGCAATATGTTTATTTAAAGTTTCAATATTGTAATGAATTTGATTCGTTACAACTTGATTTTGCAAATCCCTATATTTTATATTGACATTCACCATATACGTTAATAACGCAATAAAATTCATTGTTGAAAATATTAAAATTAATATAAAAAATCTTCTCTTCATAATAGAGTTATTATAATCGTTCAAACCTTTTCGTAAAGAAAATAATTTCTATTTTATAGCTATATTACAAAGTTATTGTAAAATGATAACGTTTATAAAAAATTTTTCTAAATTTTTCATAAATAAAAATATGATTATTATTGAATTTGAAGCAGCAATTGTTAAGAAATATAAAGTTGATTAATAAAATGTTCATCCTTTGGAATAAGAAAAGTGTAAGTTTTACAAAAAAAAAGGAGAGCATTATGAACACAAGAATTAACAATTTAAAACCTACTGATTTAACCCAATACAACATGATGCTCCCAAAAGACAAACTTCCACAATATGAAAACATAGACAAAACTCCAAACTATACAAATAATTCTATTTCAAGAAATGTATATGATAACAAGGCTAAAATTCAAGAAGCAGCAAACTATGTTGCGCAAACAGAAGCTGCAAATACACCTAAAAATAAAAAAGTAAAGGTTGTATCAACAGCAGCAAAAACTGAAAATTCAAAAGAAGCTGAAGAACATAACACTTCTGATAAATCAACATTAACAGATGTTGGTGGAGTTCTTGCTAAAGAAAGTCTTTACAGATTAACTACAAAGGCCTTCTTAAAACCAAATCCTTATTTGGTTGCCTTAAGCTTATTAGGTGTTGATCCGGAAGAAGATGGCAACGCATTAAAAAAAGGAGCAGAAACTGGAGAAATAGGTGATTTTGCAGGAGATTATAATAACTATTTCAATGGTATGTCTGATAGAGCTTCTCAATCTTATTTAAATGCAGCATTAGAAGGATTTAGCTTACCTGCTAATGTTATATCTATCGGCTTGCAAGACTGTTTACAAACAGTTGGTGTCGGATTGTCTAAAGTATTAGGTAAAAGTCCAACTGTATTTATTGGTTCAAGTATAGCTGCTGCTGGTACGGCATTAAACGCTATGGGGGATATAGCAGCAGATTCATTAAAAGGAACAGTTGGAGTTTTCAAAAATCTATTTACCGGTGACTTTGACGGCGTAGCAGATTCTGCAACAGACATCTACAACGGAGTAAAAGACAGCGCTGTAAATGTTGCAAATGCAGTAGCAGATGTTGCAACAGATGGCGCAGATGTTGTTGTCGATGCCGGTGAAGAAGTTGCAGATATTGCAACTGATGCTGCGAATGAAGTTGTTGATGTTGCAGAAGATGTTGGTAACGGTGTTGTTGACGCTGCTGAAACAGTTGGCAATGGTGTTGCTGATGCTGCTGAAGAAGTTGGCGATGCAATAAGTGACGCAGCTGATGAGGTCGGAGACTTTTTTGACAGTATATTTTAAAAAATAATATTTTCGCAATTATACCAATAACTAACTTGCAAGTTAAGTCTTCACCGTATAGTGAAGACTTAATATTTTTTTATAGTAAATATAAAATTGTTGAGTTTTGAGTATAAAAATCACAAAAGCTAAAATGATTTATAATCAATTTAGCCTTTTTAAGTTGAAACCTTTATTTAGTTAAATTACTCAAACAATAATATTTATATTTTCACCAATAGGAATTTGTTTGTCTTGTTCAGCCATTGCTTTGATTTGACTGGTTAGAGCTTTCATCGAAAAAGCAGGCATAACATCGGTTAAGATATTAACCTTATTATGATTATTTGAAAATCCTTGTATTGGAGATAGTTGTTGTATAGTTTGAAAATTTTGAATCAGATTTTTAGAATTTAAATAATTAACCATTTATGATGCTCCTATTTACTACAGTATTTAAATTCCAACAATCCAAAATTAGGTGCACAGACTTAACATTTCTTAATATTTTATAGCTTAAATGTACTTATAGCTTAATTTTTAAATTTAAAGTTTTTGAAAATATTTTTGATTAAAAATATAACAAATAAAAAAGACCTTTTAAGATATCTTTTTATTATGAATCAATATTTTATACCTTAGTATCGTGATATAAACATTAAATTTGAGTAGTTATGATTAATATTTAAAAAATTTATAAAAAAATAATTTTTGGTAAATTTATACTTAAGTAAAACTTTAATCAAAGGTATTTGTAAAAAAACTTACCAATAATACCGGATTTATTCTTAATAGTTTTAAAGTTTTAGATATAACATAAGCCAGCATAGGACAAGTTATTTCTGTTTCCATAATCTTATAATTCATTTTACTTCTGTTTTTTGCATACATATTATTCTTGTCAACAATCCACAATAATTTTATATATTTTTTCATTAAATCCATAACTTTACATCTTGTTGAATAAGATATATTAGTAGATGAAAACATAGTAACACCAACATATGCAATAAGTTCTCTAAGCTCTATTTTTGAAAGATATTGTGAAGTTTTTATTGTTTCTATAATATTTAAAATTCCTTCAACACAATTTAAGATATCGGCATCTGTACGATTTAAATTGTTAATTATACTGTCCTCATTAAGGTGATAGTAGTACCCTAAAACATGGGGTTGAACACATACGGACTTTGAATGTTTTATAACTTCAGATACAAATAAAAAGTCCTCAAACACCTGAATATCTTCATTAAAGGAAATATGATGTTCTTTTATAAAATCAAAATCAAACATTTTCCCTGTAACGAAAACTGCTTGTTCAAAAGGAATAATATTGGCATTTTTATCAATATTATAAACGATTTCTTTATCTATTATTGTTTCAAGTTCATTATATTTTATGCTTACAATATTATGGTCATCACGTATATTTTTACGGGCATAAGAAACAAACTGTACGTTATTATTTCTCATATATTGCAAAGAGTCTTTAATAAAATTTTCTTTTAAAGCATCATCATCATCTAAAAAAGTTACATATTTATTAGTTACAAATTGCATACCATAGTTTCTTGGACTGGAAGCAGAATGTTTTCTGTTATTCAACTTTAAAAGTTTAACATTATCATAATTTTTTACTAAATTATTTATTTCATTAAAAAATTGCTCATTAGTATTATGAACAACAATAATGACCTCTATATTATTAAATCCAAATGTTTGATTTTTGATTGAATCAAAGCATCGCAAAAAATACTTTATATTCGGTTTATGCGTAGGAATAATAACCGAAACCATCATATTATCAGTTGCTGATTTTTTAAAATCATTTTGAAGTAATGCTTGTGCCATTATTTTAAATCTTTCATGTTTTATTTTAACAACTCTGGATTATGTTCTTTATAATATGCATGTACCATTTTTCTTAAAAAATCTAAATCCAATTTCCAATCAAGAACTTCTTTACCCAACGCATTTATAACGTTTGTATTATCGAAAGTTATATTAGATTTAAAATAAGGTAGCAAATCATCAAGCATACGTTGAACTAAATTTTCCTCTTTTGAAGGATTTTCAACATCATCAACCAGACAAAGACCTGTTGTTTGTAGAGCGTCGCATACTGTGGTTGCAATCATTTGTGTTGAAACAGGAGACATTCCTGTTAAATGATATGTTCTGTTACAAACTGGTAGGACAAATAATTTTGCTATTGTTTGCTGAACGTAGTCTTGAGGGACAAAGTATATTTTATCAGATGTTCCTGCTGCAATTCTCAAATTTGTACTAAATTGACCATTTAATGGTAATCCTGCTTTCTTACAGCCGTTTATTTTTACCTTAGCTAAAAATTCAAGTATTCGATAAAACGCAAGAGGTTTTCTTATTACCCCATCAGAAAGTTTACCTACTATAATTGCCGGACGATATATTGTATAGTTAAAACCTGATTCTCTTACAAGCTTTTCACTATCAAATTTACTTTTTTCATACGAATTATTCCAATCTGTAGCAGGCATTGAATCTTCCATTACAATCCCGTTACTTTTACCTGCAACATAAGCTGTTCCTACATAGTGGAAGGTTTTTAATCCAAGTTTTTTTGCAAGAGATAGAGCAGATTTAGTACCATAAAAATTAGTATTGTATGTTTTTTTATCAGGATCTTTTCCTAAATTAACACTGGCAGCACAGTGAAAGAATGTATCATAAGGACCCTTTGATAACATTTCAGTTTCAGGAAAATCTTCAAGAGTTCCTTCAACTATTTCAATACGAGAAAGTAATTCTTCAGCATCTGTTTTATTATCCATTTCGCATTGTTCTTTTATTATTTCTTTAGTTCTGTCGAGTCCTGACTTATTTCCAAAACTTCTGCTAAGAGAGACAATAGAATAATCCGGATTATTTCTTAATAAATTTGTTGCGAATCCTGCACCTACAAGACCTGTAATTCCAGTCATTAAAATTTTCTTCATATATCCTATCCCTTCCAATTCCTTTTATTATTATACATTAAAAAATTAAATAACAACTTTGTGATATATTTTAACAAATAATTTTCAAGATAATGGTATAAAGATAAAGCATTATATACACAGAAGGAAAAGAATTAAACAAAGATTTTCAGCAATTTGTTACTTATAATACAGTTAAGCTATCTTTGAAAATAAGTAAATTATCAAAGCTATATGGTAGTTACAATAAAAATATCAATACAATGACAATAAATATTGAAACCATAAAAGCAAGCAAAAACTGCGTTAATTATGTTATTTATAACGAATTGTACCATTGTATGTATTTTTCACAGAATAAAATTTGTATTAAACGAATTCTTTTTAGATAAATCAAAATTAAGCATTGTTTTTTATATGAATTTGTTATATCGTAATTCTTAGTTTAAGACTTGAATTATAAGGATTTAATGATATGAATAAAGCCGTAAAATTGATAATTGTTCTCTTTGTAATGATTTTGTGTGTAACAAATTCAGCATATTCCGCTGAAAAAGAAGTACTATTAAAAACAACATCTACTTGGGATAATGCAGAATATAAAAATTTAAAAATTAAAAACCCTGAAGTTACAGTATTAAAAATTGTTATTAATGTTGGCGAAAAATTACCTATGCACAAACATGATTTAGTTAATATTGCTTATGTAAAAAAAGGTACTCTAACGGTTATTACGGATAAAAATAAAGAAATAACACTCCATGAAGGAGAATGCTTACCGGAATTAATAGGAAAATATCATTATGGCAAAAATACAGGAAATGAACCCGTTGAACTAATTGTATTCTATATTGGGAAAAAAGGAACTCCACTTTCTGTAAACAGAAAGTAAATAAAAACTCAAAAGAGTTAAGTGTTATTCTTTAAAATTTTACTCAAAATTTAATAATAGAGTGATTAAGCTCACAACATAACATATTATTTGAACTAATGTATATTTTTTCAAAGTTTCATATTCTACGAGTTTTCCTATAATAAAAGGTGAAATTACGCATAAAAATAAAATACTGCTATACAAATAATGCTTTCTGAAAACTCCGTATATTAAAGCTACAATTAATGTTAGGATATATAAAAGCATACATCCTGTAATTAAATATCCGTATACAGCTTTAATTTTTGGTTGCTTAAAATTGTAAAAAAGCCCAATTAACAACATTATGACAGATAAGATATTTACAATAATTGCAGATATTAAAACTATATGCATACAGCCTCTTTTTCAGCTTCAACGGTAACAAGTTTACCCAGAAAATCTTTAACCGTATTCATTACATATTCTTTTTCGTTATCATATAAAACCATATGATAACTGTTATTAAGTTCGACATATTGTTTCGTTTTTGAAGAAATACCTTCTAAAACAACTTTTGCACTCTTTGTACTTGATAAATTATCATATTTAGAATGAATACACAAAACAGGACAAGTAACATTTTTAAGATTTTTTCTTACATTTTTAGATAATCTCAATAGTCCATCAACACAATTCAGCGGATAATTATCCATTCCAATATCTACCTTTGCTGTGAGTTTTGCTAAACTTTTTCGCGTACGTTCATTTTTTACACCAAAGCAGTCATCTTCAGGGAAAGTATAATAAAATCTGATAATTGTACTTAGGGCAAAAGGAAGCAAAGAGATTGTCCATGGAATACAAAAGCCATCCAGAAATAAAGTTGTTGAAAGAGCAACAACTCCTGTAATATCGTCATTGTGTTCCGCAAGATATATAGCCATTGCAGCACCGAGACACAAACCTGATACAAAAAATTGATTATAATTTAAGCTTAAATTATCATATTTTTCTTGAGCAAATCTACACCAATCCTGCCATGTTACAGTTTCAATTTCACTTATTCTTTCACCGTGTCCGGGAAATGAATAGCAAAAAACATCGTATCCATTTTTAAATAAAAAAGTTCCATACTTTCGCATCTCAAACGGACTTCCTGTTAATCCATGAAACAACAACACTGCTTTTTGGTTTCCATTGGCAATGTCGTCATGTACCAGTTCAAAGTCTATGCTTTCGCTCACTTATGACAACCTCGTAAATAACTGATCAAGCAATTCTATCGCCATATCTATTTCTTTATAAGATATTGTAACAGCAGGAACTAATGTTATTGAATTATTATAGTGGCTTCCTTTGTTAAGAATAATACCGCATTTCTTACCGTTATATGTCAAATCACCCTTCAAACCTTCAGCTAAAATATCATGAAGTAATTTAGGATCAGGGGTGTATCCGTCCTCTGTTACACATTCTATACGAAGAGCCAAACCAAGACCATCGACCGTACCGATACGTTTGTGTTTCTTTTCTAATGATTTTAAACCTTCAAGGAAGTATTTGCCTTTATTAGCTACAAGTGTTTCAAAATCTTTTTCTTCAAACGTACTCATAACTTCATATCCTGCTCTCATACCAATCGGATTATTGCAGAATGTTGAATGAGTTCTGCCATTTGGCCATATTTCAGGATTAATTAATTCTTCTTTTGCCCACATACCGCCAAGAGGATTTAAGCCGTTCGTTAATGACTTACCAAAAGTAATAACATCAGGTTTAACTTCATAATGTTCTATTGCCCATAATTTACCTGTTCTGTAGAATCCCATTTGAATTTCATCATCAACCAAAAGAACTCCAAAATCATCAAGAACTTTTTTTAATTCTTTAAAATATCCTTTAGGAGGAATAATATAGCCGCCTGAGCCCTGAATAGGTTCAACAAAAAATGCACCCATTTCACAATCTTTTGATGAGTGATCATAAATACCAGAACAATTATCTTCAAATTCACGTCTCAATTGTTGAACGCAATAATAATTGCAAGAGTCACATTTCTTTCCGTAAGGACATCTGAAACAATACGGATACGGAACAAAGTGTGCTTCTTCACCAAAATGTCCAAATGGTTTTCTGTATCTGTAACCTGCAGTTAAACAGCTTGCCCCCAAAGTTCTGCCATGAAAACCGCCATAGAAAGAGAACATTCTGTTTTTATGAGTGTAATTTCTAACAAGTTTCAAAGCATCTTCTATTACTTGAGATCCGCCAACATTAAAGTGCACACGACCTTTTTCACCAAATCTTTTTATATTTGCTTTTGCTATCTTTTCAGATAACAAGACTTTGTAATCGTATTGAAAATGAGAAGAAATTTGCGGCAAAGTATCTATCTGATCAACAACGGCATTTCTTATTCTTTTATTTTTGTAACCTAAATTACAAGAAGCAAACCACATTTCCAAATCTAAAAATGGGGTGTTTTCAGAATCATACATAAATGAGCCGTTGCAATCTCTGAATACTTTAGGATTAGCTTCCGCATGAATTTTATCACCGTAAGAACAATATTCTTTATCGATATCTGCAAGTTCTTCATCTGATATTTCAGGTTTTGCAGCTTTAGCTGCATTTTCTTTATTAATTCTTTTTATATTCGTTAAAATTTCGTTTTCTAATATAGCCATATTACTACCTATCGGGTAAATTTTTAAGTATACATATCATTCAATGCGTCCATTATATTACAAAATGATGTAAAATGTATATGTTTTATACTATTTTTTTTACAATATTCGTGTAATTTCTTTGAAGCAAAGAGTAAATCAGCTTTTGAAGCTATACATAAATCGCTTATTCCGTCACCAATATAGCAAAAGTTTGTTTCTTTAACCTTTTGGCATTTACACATGCCGGCCTTTTTATCGCAATTTTCATTGTAATAAGGAAATTCAATATTGAAACTTCCGTTTTTATATATAAGTTTATTTGCATAAAAAGGAATATCCAAATTGTAACGCGCAAGAACTTTTTGAATAAACAAATCAAAACCGTCGCTTAAAATTGTTAATTTAATATTCTTTGACTTTACATAACCAACAAATTCCAAAAAATAATCATCTATCTCAATTGAATTAATATAATCATCTAATTGCTGCTGAGAAATATTCTTCAACAGGGCAACCTGAAGTATTGCATTTTCTCTTGATGAAATTTTACCTTCAATCCACTGGTTTTCATACTCTAACCAGTTTTCAGGAGCATACAATTCAAAAAAGCTGTTAACTGAATCTTTTTTTGTAATTGTTCCGTCAAAATCACAATATATTGCGTCAAAATTTTTCATCTTATTTCTTTCAGTTCCAATTTTATTTTATTATTATTGTTATTGTTATTGTTAATATTGCCGTCAAAATGAACTCTGTAATAATTTGTATTTTTCTCATCAGACTTAATATCAGGAACTTTTGAAAGTTCAGACTTATATTCTTCTTTTGAATTTTCAGGTCTAAATGCAACTTTCAATATCAAACTGAAAGGAATACCAAAAATTCTTACACCTTTAGAAGCTTCTTTGCTGTATTTCCAAAATAATTGTAAATCAGCAAGTTGTTTTTCCATGTCATAATTACCTTCCAAATACATTGCAGACAACTCATGCCAAGTTGTTATGTTTATATTTTTTAATTCTGTATTATGAACATCGAATGTACCTTTTATATCATCTTTCATTAAATCTTTTTGCGATAAATCTAAATTAGTTATTTCTGATAATTTATACTTTGAATTTTTAATCATAAACTCTGTATCACCAAGTTTTGGCAAGAATCCTTCTTTTACCGCAAAACAGCAATGCGCATCCAAAAATCTGAACATATCTTTTGCATCAATATCTACTTTTGCATTTGCAATACCTTCTATTTGATCTTTAAGATTTAACGTCATCTCTGCAACTTTATTTGAATTAATGTTTTCAGCTTCAAAGGTCATTTTAGAAGTATTTTTTGCAAAATTATAAATACCCTTTGCATTTATTTTTCCGTCTGCAAAATTCAGTTCCTGCATTTTGAAATCAAATATATTATTTTTCATACTTCCCAGTAGTTTTATATTTTGAAGTACAAATTTATCTCTCTTAATTTCATTAATTACGAATTCCCAATTATTAATTGTAATATCACTATCTTTAACTTTTTTTGAAATTTCCTTTGAATCAAGTTTTTTATGTTTTTTGTTTGTCTTAGGTGTTGTTTCAAAAATCAGTTTATCTAAAAATAGTTTCATATCGTAAACTAATGTTTCGCCATATATATTATTTTTGAGATTTAGTTCTGCTGAATATTTTTCACCTTTAAAGAAACCGTTTGAAGTTATATTAAATACTCCATTTTTAGATACAACATGAGCATTTTCAATATGGAAAGCTTTATGTCTTGCCTTTATTATGTCAAAAGTTCCCAAAACCTGATTATTTTTAAAATCGTATTTTAAATTACCTTTAAATTCACCACCTCTTACTTTTTCTCCAAAAGAACCTATTACCGAAGTCGGAGCATATCCGCTGGTTTTAATTGTGAGATATTGAGGTATAAATTTATCAGGATTATTTTTGTCTATATTTTTTATAAATAAACCGTCACCTGAAAGGATAATATTTTCTTTATCAGAATTAAAATAAGAATATTTATATTCCTTCAAATACAAATCGTTATTATCTTTAAATGTATTAGCGTGAATCTTTCTTTTATACTCTCTTAATCCTAAATAAAAAGAATTGTAGATTAAATCACTTTTTGCCGGAATATCTATATCATAATATACATCCGGTTTTCTGTTTTTTATCTTATAAACCAAATTAACATTAACAGAGTTTAATACGGTAAGATTCGGAACAGAATTAAATTTTTTTGTAAGGGTTGTATTCATTGTTCCGATAACTAATTTTTTTTGCGGATCTAATAAATCTGTAATCTTCAGAGTATGAGTAAATTTTTCATTTCCTAACATCCCTTCCGCTACTGAATCTACTGTCTTACCTCTAAAATTAAAAACAGCTTCTTTTGAAGACATAGGAATATCAAACCATACTGCATTTACTCTGAGATTATTTGCAATGCATGTTCCCAAAATACCATCTTTATTCAATTTTAGATTTACATTGGCAGTACCTTTAAAATTTTTGAAATTTTCAATAAACTTTTTAGACGGATCTTTTGATTTTTGAAAATGTAATAACATTGGCATAATTTCCGATACCGGTAGATTTTCACCTTTTATAGTAAAATCTTTGGATTTATCTTTATCAACCAGAATTCCGTCTAAATACAAGTGAGAGTTTCCTAATGTTATTTTAAATTTATCAGCTTTAAGTTTATTTTCTACAACTTTTAGAGAACCTGAATCACCCAATTTTAGTGTTTCTTTTAAAAACGGTGCATTAACATTGATTTTTAATTGAATGCTGTCATTTATTGTATCTGCATTCTTTACTTGTATATTTAATTCATCTGATTTATAAACCAAACTTGAAAGATGTATTTCAGGAATATTATTTAGTTCTAATCTATGCTCTTTTTTCTTTTTTCTTTCTTTTTTGAATTGTTTTAAACTATTTCCGTCGATAAATATTTTATTTGCACTAACCAATGTCAGCTGTCTTTGTAATAATTTATAGTTAAGAGCAAGATTTTCAATATCAGCAACTGCTACATTGTTATTTTTTGCATTAATACTATCAACATTTAAAACAACTAAAAGATTTGGAGATATTTTCAGTTTTAATCCGTTAATATTTGTTTCTATTCCTGTTTTTTTAAGAATTAATGACTGAAATTTATTTATTGTAACTTTACTGTTTATTATCTGTGGCAAGAAAAATACTATTCCAAGATATAAACCAATTATAAATGTTATTACGGCACAAAATGTTATTTTAAAAATCTTATTATTCATAAATATTATTTTATGCTAAAAAAAATCATAAAAAAAGTTTTATGATAATTCATTTATATTTATGTTATTATATAAAAAAATGATTAAGGAATAGGTGATTTATATGGAAAAAAACATACTTCAAAAAATAGGTAATTCACAAAATATCATATTTATTATTGGTATTATCGTATACACTATTTGTCTTTTCACAATAACGGATATAGCTTTAATGTTGTTTGTAACTTACGTTATAGCATGCGCATTAAATCCGTTAGTTGATAAATTAGAGAAAAAATGCAACAGAAATCTTGCAGCTGCCATTGTATTCGGAGGTTTTATAGGTGGAATCCTGTTAATGTTTCTTCCTATTGTAATTATTGGTGGTCAAGAAATAGCACACTTAGCAGCGCAATATCCTCAATATGTTGACCAAATAAAAGATTATATTATGACATCACCCGTTGTTGAAGAATTTGCAAACTCTGGAGGTTTAATTGAATCAATTACAAGTATTTCAAAAGGCGGAATATATTTATTTGTAGCATTAATTTTCACATATTTCATAATTGTAGACAGAGATAAACTTTTAACTGCGCTTTTAAGATTTTTCCCTAAAAAATCAAGAAACAGAATGAGAGAAATTTTTGATAAATCAGAAGAAAAATTAAGCAGATTTGTATCAGGTCAATTTATTGCTTCTGCAAGTGTTGGTTTAATTGTGGTTATTGGTTTGTTACTGTTAAGAGTTGATTCAGCAATTATATTGGGCTGCATTTCCGCTGTTTTAGATATTGTTCCAATTGTAGGACCAGCAATTGCATTAGTTATTTGTTTGGCAGTAGTTTACAAAATGGGATGGACAATTGTTATTCTGACAGCAGTAATCTTCTTGTTTGCACAATTTGCTGAAAATAATTTTGTAAAACCATATGTATTCGGTAAATTTATGGATTTACATCCAATAGTTATTTATATATTCTTATTTGTTTGCGCAAAATACTTCGGCGCTGTCGGTGCAATTTTTGCTCCTGCAATAGCTGCCGATGCCTGCGTACTTATAGAAGAATTATATTTGAAAAATATGGACGAAGAGGTAGAAGAATAAAATAAAGAAAGGTAAAAGATGAAAAAGATTTTAAATTTATTAGTTTTAGCATTGCTGATAACATTAGTAAATTCCGGCATTGCTTCAGCAGCGGTGACAAAGAACTTTTACGGTTATCAGGTAAAAGATGTTAATATCAGACAACTTAAACATGAAATAGATAGTGCTCTTGCGGCATATAAAGGTGATGACAAATTTGTACCATTAGAAAATGTTCAGAATGCTTATATTTATACTGATCCTAATTGCAGTTATTTTATAAGATTATATCCGGCAAAACAAAATACCAATATTTATGTTGTTTCAAACGAAAAATATGATGTTAAACAAAATGAATTAACAGATTTATTAACACACTGGGGTTATAAATATGACAAAGTAGAAGATAAAGCTGCAATG
>CADCPD010000186.1 GCA_902803265.1 uncultured bacterium
CAAAATGCGTAGACCCGTTTAATGCAAGCGCAGCAAGACAAGTCCTCCCGTCGACAGCTTTGAGGGTTATATTTAAAATATATAATGCAAAAATTTTTCAGTAAATTAATTTTTATCTTCAAATTTTTGTGTTGCCTCTCTTTGCATTTTTTTTACTGCTTCGCATGCACAAACAAAATAAATTAAGCACAATCCAACCAAAATCCAAAAATCATGTTGAACCCGTGAAAAACTTGCTCCCATTTGATTTATCTTAATTAATCCGTCAGCAGCAGGTTCAAAAGGAATTAACTTTGATACAATATTCAAAAAGTCGGGAATTGCTTCTTTCGGCCAAACAAATCCCGGCAAAAATATTAAAGGTACTGATGAAGAAACTAATATGAAAAACGAAACTTCCCGTTTTGAACAGAAATATACGAGGCTTTGTCCCAAAAAAGCGCAAGATAACAAATATGGAATTAACATTAAAATCATTGGCAAGATATTGTAGGTCATATCATACACAACAAAAGCCGGAAAAATAAGAAAATAAAGCATAGCGTAAATAAAATATAATCCCGAATAGGCAAGAGCTTTACCTAAAACTATAGCAACCGGACTATTTGTGTATGGAGTAATTGAATTAAGCTTGTAAAATTTTACACTTCCGTCTTTTTCTCTATAGCGGACTCCGCGTAATTTTTCACGAAGTGTTGAGCCAATCATGCAAGCGCCTATTATCATTGTCTGCTGTAAAAGCATAATTAAAACCATCGGATAAATATAATTTTGGTAGCTTCCTATCGGGTTATACAATGGGTTTTGGACAAAATCAAACGGCATAACGAGTTTTATGGCGGTATCTTTTGGCACACCTTTTTTCATTAATGCGCCGACCTCGATTTTTGCGCCAAATTCTGTTGCAAGCGTTGCAACAGCGGTTGCAACTTGTTTGTAAACTATCATGAAAGCACTGTCAGTGTACGTTGATACAAACGACGGTTTTCCACGTTTTATATCCCGTTCAAAATCTTTAGGAATAACAATAAACGCTTGTATTTTATTTTTGTAATATTCGTTTTTTGCTTCGTTTATGTTTGTAAAATCGTTTTTAATTTTTACATATTCGGTTGCGTCCAAGTCTCTGACAAATTCGCGAGACATTACTGATTTGTCGTTATCGATAATCCCTATAGGAACGTCTCTAGTTGCCTGATTAGAAAACGGCATCATATAAAAAATGCTGTACATAAATATCGCACCAACCATAACAAGCTGGCATCCGGCATCAGTAAATATTAATTTAAGTTCGTCTTTACAGATTTTTATTATATTTGATACCATAACCCCTCATCGTATGCGTGTTTTTTCAGTAATCCGATTGAACTCAAGCCCATAAGTGCTGTTGCCGTTATCCAATAAACGTAGATTAAATCATATTGAATCGGAAATCCTTTCATTGCTTGGTCAACAAAAAGATTAACATAAGGTCTTATCGGTAAAAATATACTGTAAAATCGACCAATAGTCGGCATTGACATTGCAGGGAAAGTCATTCCTGCAAAGGTTAGTCCCATTGCTGTGTAAAATGCTCCACTGCTCATTGATAATCGGAGATTTGAGGTTATCGCAACAAACATCATTCCGACAAGCTGATAAGCCAAAATAAATAACATTGTTGAAAAAATACAGAAAATTATATTTCCGCTAAAAGGTGCACCATATAGTGCAATATAACAGAGGTAAGTTAAGAGAATCTGAGCCGAAAAGATAATTAAATAAACGCAAAGCTTTCCGAAAACTGCGTTAAAAATTGAGTCATTTGCAGTTTTTAGCCACTCTTTTGTTGTTCCGTCTTTAAACTCAATTCCTAATGTCCATACTGAAAAAAGAACTGCAAAAATTTGAAAAATATGCGCAATAGTTGCGTAAGCCAAAAAATATGCGTAATTCATATAAGGATTTGATTTTACCCGTTCGTCTACTCGAATCAGGTTGATTTTTTGCATAACCGCATCTTTTGGTAATCCTTTTTTCATTCTTATTTGAGCATCAATGGCCTTCATACTTGTTACAACGGCACTTTGTATGTCTTTGGATATAATACCTCCGATAAGAATTGTTTGGTTATTGTAATAAAAAACAATTTTTGGTCGATTGTTTCTGTTTAAGTCTTTTTTTAAATGTTGAGGAAATACAATAAGTGCATAAGCTTGTCCGCTTTTTATTAAGTTATGACCTTGATTATAGTTTTCAACCTTGTATTTTACATTAGCAGATGGTGTTGAATCTATTGCCCTTGTTATTCCTCTTGAAACATCACTGTTATCTAAGTCCAAAACTGCAATAGGTAAGTCTTTTACAGTACCTGCACTAAAAGTCCACCAAATGATAAATGAAAAAAATATCGGCAGAATAAAAATCATAACAAGCATAAATTTGCTTGATTTTATTCTTGATATTTCGCGTTTTGCAGTTTCCAAAAAACCGTTCATTGGTTTACCTTTTAATCTTTAATTTTATTCCAGTCGGCAATTGCGCTCATTCCTGCTCTTAAATCTGAATTAGGTTCTACAGGTTTTGCATGTATTTCAAAAGTTTTCATATCAAAATCGCCTCTGATTTTTGTAGCTCTCCATGTTGCAAAATTACCCATTGCGGATATGTAGTTAACTTTTACTTTTATCGGTGTTTTTCCGATTGCGGGAACTTTTACAAAAAATTCTGTTCCCATTTTTATTTTTGGAAGCATATCTTCTCTTAAATTGAAAACAACCCAATTATCATTTAAATCCACAATCGTAATTATTGTGTAACCTGCACCGACAAGTTCTCCTTCTTCAACCGAAAGCTCTGTAATTTGCCCATCAATCGGAGATTTTATAACATTCTCTTTTAAATAAGACTGAACTTCATTTTTAGTACTTTTTGCTTTTTTTACATTTGCACTTGCCATAAGTTTGTCTTCATATCTGGAACCGCTTTCAATCATGTTGTAATTGTTTTGAGCTATTAAAACATCTTGCTTTGCTTTTTGGTACATAGTAAACGCTTCGTCAGCCTTTTGATTAGAAACAACACCCTCATTGTTGAGGTTTTTAACCCTGTTATATGTTTTTTCTGCAAGGGCAAGATCTGATTTTGCTCTGTTCAACGCATTCAAAGCCATAGTTCTTTGCTCTGAACGTGCCCCGTTGTTAACTTCAAGTTCTTTTGATTGTGCCAGCTCTATTGCAGCATCTGCTTGAGCAGATTTTGCTTCAATATCTGGTGTATCCAAAATGACTAATATATCACCTTTTTTCACGGTGTCGCCTTTTTGAACTTTAATTTCTTTTACTCTTCCTGTGATTTTTGATGAAAGGTCAACGGTTTTTGTGTCTATTTCACCCTGAATAATCATTTTGTTATTGCTTTTAACGGCAAAAATGATTAATAAAACCAATATAGTTAATACTATCAAACCAATGTATTTTTTCATAAATTATAATTTCTCCTCTGTTGAGTTTTTAATATATTCAAGAATTTTATCTGATTCTCCTATGTTTGCGAGCAGTTCTGCAAGTTTTAAATCGTATTTGTAAAGTGCGTTTAAGCGTTGAATTTTTATTGCTGCAAACATAGTTTGCGCATCTGTAACGGACAGCGATGTTCCGTATCCTTCTCTAAATGCTAGCATTGCGCATCTTAATGATTCTTGAGCACTTTCAATAGTCTTGTCAGTGCTTTCATATTCTTCCTTGTATTTCAAAAGTTCATTGTAATTTTTGACAATAAGGCTTTCAATATCATTTTTTGCAGCAAAGGATGCGTAATTAACTTCTTTCCTTAATGCGTCTGCTGCTTTAAGATTGTTGTATCGTGCAAAACCGTCAAAAAGCATAAAATTTACTCCTGCTCCAACACCAAATCTTGGCAGATGCGAAGAAAGATGACTTTGTGCAGCAACATCATACGCGAATACAGAAACTGTTGGCATGTAGTTAGCTACATGTGCCTTATAATTTGCTTGAGCAAGTTTTTTTTGAACATCTGTTTGCTTAAATTCAGGATTGTTTTCAAGAGCGGACTTTATCCACTCAGCAAGACCAGCTATTTCACCTTCGTAAACAAAAAGATGTGATAATGGTTGAATTGTAATTCCTGTTAAATCAACCTCATCGGCTTTAATAAGGTTTTTTACTCCCTCTTCTACAATTAAAACATCTTTTACGGCTGCATCATAATCTTTTTTTGCCTGTTTGTAAGCAACTTCGGCATGAAGTTTTTCTGATTTTGCAATCAAACCTTCTTTTTCAAGAAGTTTAGCATCATTAAGATGTTCTTCTGTTGTATCTTTAACCATTTTTCTGACTTCAGCTATATCCTGAGCCAGCGCAAGTCCGTAATATCTTTCTACAAGTTTTGTAGTTAAACTTCCGGACAAACTTTTATATTTCAGATTTGAACCGGCAAGTTCAGCTCTTGCAGCCGAATTAAGTGCCAAAATTTTTCCACCTGTAAAAACGTTCCAAAGTGCAGTAAATCCGACAGTTGCAACATTTCTTTCCTGAATTGTAAGACTTGGTATCGTAATAGTCGTATCCAATACGGGTACTGTGCTACCTCCTATTTGTAAGTCTTTGTCAAAATGGATAAATGTGGCATTCATTCCTACCTTTGGCATAAATTCACCAAGTGCGGCATTTTTTTTGTATTTTTTAACGTTTATCTCTTCTAAAATTGCCTTTATAGAATTGTTGTTGTTAAACATTAATTCATAGGCTGTCGGAAAATCAATTTCATATTTATCAACTTTAGATTCAACCGCGAACGAAAGATTTGCCGTTAAAAATATTGTTAATATTGCAATTATAATCTTTTTCACTATATAGTCCTTAGAAATTTTTTATGATTTTTCTCAATGATATTCTATCATAAAAAATGAAACCAATAATATTCTCATATTAGGACCTAATATGATGCCTTTAACCCCAAAAGCATTCTCATATTATAATATTCTGTGTAGACCGCTTCATCTCAGAAATAAGTTTACAGCAAAGATTGTTAAAGTACTTCTTTTGATGTACACTATTCCTGTCAGAAGGTTCCAAAGTCATAACTTTCTTGACACCATTATAACAATTTGGTGCAAAAACAAATTTATAAATAAGAATGAAGAATAAGGCATTAATATTTTTAATATTATCTTGTGTTATGTGTTTTGTTTCTATATTTTGGGGCAATGTACTAAACAATCTTCATGTTGGTGCAGAAACAAAATTTTATCATTATAGCAACATTATAGACTATTCTTTTCTAAAAAAGATATCAGCAGACCATTTAACATTTTTAAATATATTTTTTGCTGTATTATTTGCAGTTTTTCTTACACTCAGTATATTTACAACAATAAAAGAAAATAAGAAGTAACACAAATTTAATATTACCCGATAAATTAATTACATTCCACACCTAAAACCATTCTCATATTGTAGTATTCCGGTGAGGATTGTTTCATAATAGACATAATCATGTTATATATATTGTCAGAGTCAATATACTGTAATACAATTTCTTTGTCGCAGGATTTAAGATTAATAACCATAATGACAGTTTGTAGTATTTAGTATAATGATTGTACACTGCTAACTTTTTATAATAAATAAAGGGAACAAAGTGAAGAAAAATTTAATCATTTCAATGACAGTATTTCTTATATATTCACCTTATTGCTATGCTACATCGTATAATCAATATGGCAATACTGTTTATGGTTCAGATGGAAGTTCTTGTTCTACATACGGAAATACAACATATTGTAATTAAAAAAATTGCAGCTCGTAGGGTGCAATTTTTTGCATCAACTTCATAACTTAAACCCTTTCTGATATTGTAATATGTCCGAGTATCCAACATCATAAGCAAAATCAACCTGTGGTAAATGTTGCAATTCTTACTTAAATTTGCTAATATTTTCTTGTAGTTTTGTTTCTATATAGTAACCTCATTGACCATTATTTTATCGAGCGTTTTATGAGAATAAAGAATCTTACATTAAATGCAAGCAATCAGGGGATAATTTGTATATCAGCTCTGTTTTTGGTTTTACAGCTATTGATATTGCAATATTGGCTATTGCTCTTAATTCCGGAATGACATTAAGTGAAAGTTTTGGTTGGATGTTTTCCTCTTTCTGTGAAGCAGATTTAGGTATGAAATTTTTATACTTAGTTTTATTGATATTCCCATTCCTTTGGTTATTTTTACTAGTAAACGAATTAATAATTAGAAGTTCTGACGATGCTATCGCATACAACTCGGAAACTTTTATTAAATACGTTGATTTTACTGATGACAAAATAACACTATCTTATCTAAAATCAAATTGCACTAAAGAAATCTATTATAATGAGATAGACTCAATAGAACTTGTTATTGATACTTGTATAGCATATAACAAATACGGTCCGTACTCAGCCATACAAGGTCTTTATATAAATATTAAGTTAGATTCTTACTCTTTTTCAATACATCATGCTCCTGTTGACTTAAATAAGTTGTACAAAGTTATATACTATTCTCAATATATGAAAGATTTCTCATATCGGTTTACTGGTAAAGGTGAACAGACAAAAGAAACATTACAAAAAACAATAGATGACTACATAGCAAATGGTTATAAAAAGACCCTGCGTACAAAGCTGTACTCTCCGGTAAATCCTGTTGTACTAACAATAATTTTTGTGTCAATATTTGCAGGTTGGGTACTTTTTATTCTTAGTTTGTTTAGATAACTACAGAATTTCATATTGTGGTATTTCTGAATTGACAGTTTCATAATATGAATAATGATTCGGTTAGCGAGTTAGTAGGTTATGTACTCTCTAACAAAAATTATTCTAAATTTAATTTGTTAATTTTATTTATATCTTAAAATTTACACCAATTGTTTTTATAAAATCAATTTTATTTAAATGTTTTTAAATATTTATATAATCGTAAAGTAATGGCAGGGTCATTTAAGCTTTCAATGATTTCGTTTTTCATATCTGTTTCAGAAACTTCATCATCAAAAACGTATAGTTCGTATATTTTAATATTTAGTACATTACATAATTTTTCCTGAGTTTCGACAGATGGAAAAGTTCTACCATTTTCTATGTAGCTAATATTTGGCAACGCAATATCAAGCGCCTCTGCCAATTCTTCTTGAGTGAGGCGTTTTGATTTTCTAATTTCACGAAGTCTTTTTCCAAACTTTTTTTTGAGATCTTTCATAATAATATATTATTCTATCTTTAATAAAATAGTAAATAAATAAAATATTATATTATAAAAGTGTTTATATTGTAAAATGTTGTGTGATACAGGCACACCTTTTTATAAGTGATATCAATTCGTGGTAAATATTGCACTTATTATCTGACGAGGCTAATATTTTCTTGTCGAGGTATTTTAAAATAGTAATATCACTGATATTTGTTTAACTTTGTTAATACTTTACAAAATCGACTTTTGTTAGAATTTATGATAAATTTAATCTAAACGTTAGTTCATTAATTTGGAGATTTTTTATGTTAAGTAATTCTGTTATTTTATATTTTTTAATTGGTTTTGCAGTTTTTGTAGGTGCCTATTTAATAGGTTCTTTCCCTACAGGATACGTTATTGTTAAACTTTTAGCTAATCAAGATATAAGAACGATAGGCTCTGGCTCAACAGGTGCAACTAATGTTAAGAGAGTTCTTGGGTTTAAGTGGTTTGTAATTGTTCTTTTAACGGATGGTATTAAAGGCATTATTCCTGTCTTGGCAGCTAAATTAATTGTTTTTCCTGTTTTAGGCTTACTTCCGGTTTTGGCAGCAGTTGCTGTTATTTTAGGTCATAGTAAACCTATATTTCTGAAATTTCATGGAGGTA
>CADCPD010000187.1 GCA_902803265.1 uncultured bacterium
ATTTATTGTTGATAAATCTTTAAAAGATATTTTTATAGGTTTTTCTGTCAAATTATATCCTAAAATTGCGGAACGAGAAAAATCTGCTGTTGTATCTTTCATCATATCAAGAGCAACAGCCACATTTTCTTCTTTTGTAACTTTTCTATATTCTTTTTTTATAATATGTAAATAATCTTCTGTGTATTTTTTTGGATAAGTTTCTCTTGATGCTGTAAAAGACGGTGTTCCGTCAGCTTTTTTGGCATAACACTCAATCGGAGCCGCAAAAGTTAGTATCAAAAATAATGTAAATACTAAACACGTAAAATTTTTAAATCCCATAATTTCTCCCAACTATGTATACTATCATTATAATTATTTATTTTAAGGTTTCAAGTTTGTTATTTATCATGGTAAAATATAGATAATAATAAATTGAAATAATTAGCGTTGAGTAGTGAAATTAGGGAGCCGGAATAATGACAATGCAATATGTACCTTTACACGTTCATACGGAATATTCATTACTTGACGGAGCAATAAGAATCAAAGATTACGTTAAATTTGCAAAAGAAAACAACATGCCTGCCGTTGCAATAACAGACCACGGTGTTATGTACGGCGATATGGAACTTTATACGACAGCAAAAGAAGAGGGCATAAAACCTCTTTTGGGCTGTGAATTTTATGTCCACGATGGAGATATTACAGAAAAAAACAATCTTCATAACCCTTTATATCACTTGGTTTTAATAGCAAAAGACAAAACAGGTTATCAAAACATTGTAAAATTAACATCAACAGCATGGTGCGAAGGCTTTTATTACAAACCTCGTATAAATTGGGAATTAATTCAAAAACATCATGAAGGACTAATTTGTTTATCAGCATGCTTAGGAGGAGAAGTTTTACAAAGCCTGTTAAAACACGAACCTAAACAAGCGAGAGAAATTGCAAAAAAATACAAAGATTTATTTGGTGATGATTATTATATAGAATTGCAAGACCACGGTCTTGATGATCAGAAAAAAACTAATCCTGAGCTTATAAAAATAGCACAGGAATTAGATATAAAAATGGTAATAACTAACGACTCTCACTACTTAAAAAAACAAGACGCAGATATGCACGATACATTATTGTGTATGAATACAAACAGCGCAAAAGATGATCCTAACAGATTTCACTTTGAAGGCAATGAATTTTATGTAAAAACAGCCGAACAATTAAGAGAAATTTTTAACTGGATGGATGACAAAACTTTTGAAGAATGTATAAACAATACTGTTGATATAGCAGAAAAATGTCATTTAACATTGGAACTTGGTAAATCTCCGCTTCCAGCATACGAAGTGCCTAAAGGATATAATTCAGAAACATATCTAAGTTACCTCGTTTTCGAAGGAATGAAAAAAAGATACGGCAAAATTTCAGATGAATTAAAGCAAAGAGCCGAATACGAATTAAGCGTTATTGATCAAATGGGATTTGCGGCTTATTTTTTAATAACATGGGACTTTATACATTATGCAAAAACGCACGGTATTCCTGTAGGTCCGGGTAGAGGTTCTGCAGCAGGCTCAGTCGTAGCTTATGCACTTGAAATAACCGACCTTGACCCAATTGAACACAAACTTTTGTTTGAAAGATTTTTAAATCCCGAACGTTTTACAATGCCCGATATTGATATCGACTTTTGTATTGAACGTCGCGGAGAAGTTATCGACTATGTAACACAAAAATATGGTGAAGATAAAGTTTGTCAGATTATTACATTTGGTACTTACGCAGCAAAAGCAGCCTTTAAAGGTGTTGCAAGAATATTGAGAATACCATTTTCAGACAGTAATAAAATGGCCGCTTTAATTGACCCTTGTATTGAATATGCTTTAACTCAAAATGATAAAGCAAAAACACTTGGCGCAGCAATCCAATATGAAGGAACAGAACTAAGACAACTATACGACGAAGATAAACAATTTATAATTGACATAGAAACTGGCAAAACCATCGGGATGAAAAAATGGATAGATCTTGCCGTTGCAATAGAAGGTATTAAAAACAATACAGGTACTCACGCGGCAGGTGTTATCATTGCACCAAAGCCGTTGGATCAAATACTTCCTGTTCAACCGTCAAAAGATGGTATAGTTCAAACAGGTTATCCGCCGCATGATGTTACCGAAGTTTTAAGCCTTTTAAAAATGGATTTTTTGGGATTAAGAAACTTAACAACCATATACAAAACCGTTGATTTAATCGAAAAAAGAACCGGTAAAAGAATAGCTATTAACGATATTCCGCTTGACGACAGACCGGTTTATGAAATGCTTATGAAAGGTGATACAGACGGAATATTTCAGCTTGAATCAGCAGGTATGAAAAACCTTGTAAAAAGATTAAAACCTGACGTTTTTGAAGATTTAGGTGCTTTAGTTGCACTATTTAGACCAGGCCCATTAGATTCAGGAATGGTTGATGAATTCGTTGACAGAAAACATGGAAGAGTTGAAGTTACATATCCTCACCCACTATTGGAACCTGTATTAAAAGATACTTATGGAACAATTGTTTATCAAGAACAAATTATGCAAGTGTTCCAAGTTCTTGCTGATTACTCATTAGGTCAAGCTGATATGGTAAGACGTATGATGGGTAAGAAAAAAATTGAAGAAATGCAAAAACAAAAAGGTAAATTCATCGAAAACTCTGCCCGTCATGGAATGAGTGCAGATGATGCTACAGCCC
>CADCPD010000188.1 GCA_902803265.1 uncultured bacterium
AGGAAGATGATTTATTACAAAATTATTTAAAAGATGTAGGAAAAATAAAACTTTTAAGCTTTAAAGAAGAACAATTTTTAGGAAAAACGATAAAGGAAGATAAAAAAGAAAAAGCCCTTTATGCAAGACAAAAATTAATACAAGCAAATTTAAGATTAGTTATAAGCATTGCTAAAAAGTATATCGGACAAGGCGTTCTTTTTATGGATTTAGTACAGGAAGGTTCTCTTGGATTGATAAAAGCTGCAGAAAAATATGATTATTCAAGAGAATTAAAATTTTCAACATATGCAACTTGGTGGATAAAACAGGCAATTATAAGAGCTATTTCAAATCACTCAAAAACAATAAGAATACCTGTACATATGAACGATAAAATCAGAAAATATAAAAGAGCATATATGGATTTAACAATTAAAAATGGAAAAGAACCGACAGACAAAGAAATAGCAGAAGCTTTAAAAATAAATATAAAAAGAATAGACAGTATAAAAAAATCAATAATAAAAGAACCTATAAGCCTTGATACTCCTGTAACAGAAGATTTAAATATACAAGATTACATATCAGATAAAAGCTATAAAGCACCTGATGCTCAAACAGAAAAATCAGATTTAAAATCAGAAATGAGCAAATTGATTAAATATTTGGACAGTCGTGAACAAAGTATAATTATATGCAGATTTGGTTTAAATGGAGAAAAACCCAAAACTCTTGAGGAATTGGGTCAAATGCTTGGTTTTTCAAAAGAGAGAATAAGACAAATTGAAAATGAAGCTCTTGAAAAATTACGAACAAACAGAAAACTTTATCAGTTAAAAGATTATTTAGAATAAAAAAAAAGCCGTCACGAGGGCGGCTACCAGACTTGGGGAGGAGGTAAGTAAAACCTTTCGGTTTTCTTATGTTATATTTATCGACAGGCAAAAAATTTTCTTTAAGCCTTTGTTTTAAATATCCTCCAAATGGTGTAGTTTATGATAAAATTAATTTATGGATTTGATAATTGAAAAGAAAAATAACTTAAAAGGCGAAATAACAATACCTTCTGATAAATCAATATCTCATAGAGCAATAATGTTTTCTGCACTTGCAAAAGGAAAAACATTAGTAAAGAATTTTTCAAAAGGTGCAGACTGCCATTCAACGCTAAAAGTTTTTTCTGAATTAGGCATTGAACATAATTTTTTAGATGAACAAACTTTAGAAATAATTTCAGACGGCAAATTAAAAAAGCCAACAAGAGATTTAGACTGCGGAAACAGCGGAACTACAATGCGATTAATGAGCGGAATTTTAGCGACAAGAGATTTTAATTCTGTTCTTATTGGAGACGAAAGTCTTTCTAAAAGACCGATGAAAAGAGTAATTGAACCTCTATCTCTAATGGGAGCAGAAATAAGTTCAAATGATAACAAAGCTCCGTTAAAAATTTATGGTAAAGAATTAAATTCAATTGATTACACATCAAAATTATCATCAGCACAGGTAAAATCTTGTATACTTCTTGCAGGATTAAATACAAACGGCATAACTACATATACAGAACCGTTTTTATCAAGAAACCATACTGAATTAATGCTTGAATATCTTGGCGCTGATATAAAAGTTGAAAACACAACAACAAAAATAACAAAATCAGAATTAGACGCAAAAGATATAGAAATCGCAGGGGACATTTCAAGTGCGGCATTTTTCATTGTTGCAGGCTTAATCGTTCCAAATTCAGATATAATAATAAAAAATGTAGGATTAAACCCAACAAGAACAGGTATTTTGGAAGTTTGTGAAAAAATGGGCGCAAATATAGAAATACTTGATAAAAAATTACTGGGAAAAGAAGAAGTCGGAGATTTAAGAATAAGAACATCAGAACTTAAAGCAACAGTAATCGAGGGTGATATAATTCCTAAATTAATTGACGAAATCCCTGTAATCGCTGTTTTAGCAACTCAAGCAGAAGGTGAAACAATAATTAAAGATGCGCAGGATTTAAGAAACAAAGAAAGTGACCGAATAACAGCAACCGTAAAAGAATTACAAAAAATCGGCGCTGACATTGAAGAAACTCCTGACGGATTTATTATAAGAGGTAAAAAACATTTAAAAGGAGAGGTCGAAGTTGAAACATACCACGACCACAGACTTGCAATGAGTTTGTATGTTGCAGGACTGATTTGCAAAAAACCAGTTAAAATCAATGAGTTTCAATGGGTAAACATATCATTCCCTGAATTTGAAGAATTAATGAATAAACTTTTTTAAAAAATATTCATCCGCCAATTCACTATTCACTATTCACTATTTACCCTTTAACCGCTCCGTCATTTTCTCCGGAAATAAAATATTTTTGTAAAGCAAGGAAAAATATTAAAATCGGAATAGTCGATAAAATTGAACCTGCAGCAATAAATCTCCAGTTACTTGAAAACATACCCTGCAAATTATTAACACCCACTGGCAAAGTATACATTGCATCCTTTGTAAGAACAATACTTGGCCATAAAAATTCACCCCAAGAACCGATAAAAGTAAATATGGCAAGAACGGCGAGCGTTGGTTTTACCATAGGCAAAACAACCTTAAAAAATACCTGAAAAACATTACAGCCATCTACAATAGCAGCCTCTTCCATTTCTTTCGGAACCGTTAAAAAAGCCTGACGCATTAAAAATATACCGAAAGCACTAACAGCAAACGGCATTACAAGTCCGAGATAGCCCATAAAATTGTTAACACTGTCAAGAAAATGTAATTTAATCGTTATCAAATAAACAGGTAACATAATTGCTTGAAACGGAACCATAATTGTCGCTAAAATTGCAAAAAAGAAAACTTTTTTTCCAGCAAAATTCATTCTTGCAAGAGGATAAGCAGCAAGAGAAGACAATAATAGGTTTAAAAACACAGTCAACCCTGCAACTATCATTGAATTTATGAAATAGCCCATAAAATTAACTTTATGCCAAACACCAATATAGTTATCCCAAGTAAATTGTTGCGGCATAAGTACAGGAGGATATGCAAATATATTTTCATCAATACCTTTTAAAGATGTTGAAATTAACCATATAAAAGGAAATATCGACAATAAAGATACGAATATCAATATAGAATGTATAGATAATTTTTCAATAAATTTTCTTATCATATCTGATACCTGTTCTTTTCAAAGCATAAAACATTCACAATAGAAAAAGCAAGAACAATAACAAGCAAAACAACAGCAAGAGCTGAAGCATAACCTAAATCAAGATTTTCAAATGCTCTTTCATAAATATAATAAACGATTGTTTTACTTGAATTCAAAGGTCCGCCTTTTGTCATAACATAAATTTCCGCAAAAACTTTCATTGCAGAAATAGCTGAAATTGTAGAAACAAGAGCGATTGTAGGCATCAAATGAGGAACCGTAACAGTCAAATGCTTTTTAAAAAATCCTGCACCGTCAATATCACAAGCTTCGTATAAATCTTGAGGAACACTCATCAAAGCCGCAAGATAAATCATCATATAATAGCCTACACCTTTCCAGATTGTAACTATTGCAACCGAATACAATGAATATTTTGGATCAGTAAGCCAACCGATTGGATTATATCCAAAAGTTTGCATAAAGTAATTCAAAATACCGTTTTGCGCATATAACCACTTGAATGCAATTGCCGCAACAACAATAGATACAATAACAGGCAAATAAATCAAGATTTTATATAAAGTAACACATCTTATTTTCTGGTTTATTAAAATTGCCAAAAATAACGGAAAAACAACCAAAAACGGTACAGCAACAAACAGATAGATAAAAGTATTTGCCATAACTTTATAAAAAACTGGTGAAGTTATAAGTTTTTTATAATTGTCAAATCCTACAAAATCAGGATTATAAATAGAATTTTCATAACCAAAAAAACTCAAACCAATAGTTTGAAAAAACGGTATAAAAAAGAATAATATTAAAACAACTCCCGCAGGAAGCAAAAACAGATATGGTGCATATTTTTTGTAAAAAGAAAACATTAATATCCCTTTATGCCAAATATTTTTGAGTTGTTTCTTTATCAAAGACTTCTATACTGTCTTTTGAGTGAATAAATATCATACAGGAAATCAAAGACTTAAATGTAGCTAAATCACTATATGACATTTTTCTGCTTAATTCCGAAATATTATTTGCAACATATTCCGTAATAATTGTTTTATCAGCAAAAACAAGCCCTGATAAGTAATCTAATGTATCTTTATTTTTAATATTTTCAAAATAGATTACATCCGGTGATTGGAATTCAATAAATTTCAAGGCTTTATCCAAATTAAAACCGATACTTTCATTAAGCTCACACTGATTAATATTTTGTAATTCATATTTAGAAATAGATTCAATTGTCATAATATTTAACCCTGCAGTTGAAGATGTCAAATAGTTTAACAATGAATAAATAACATGGGTTTTACCACACAATTGAGAACCGCAAATAAGAATAATACCCGGAGTTTTCAAAGCATTTTTAATAATTTGAATACTATTTTCATCTTTAATAAACTGATTTAATGGTTTTGGAGGTTTATAAATGCAAAGAGAAATTCTTTCTCCCATAACGGTTGGGAAGGTAGAAATTCTTGCATAAAGCCCTATACCATCAACCATAAAAAATAATTTACCAAGTTGAGGAACTTCAGATACAGAAGCATCTAAATTTGCTAAATCTTTTAATTTATTAACAAACGGAGCCATTAATAAATGAGGAATACACCCTCTGTGAGAATCATTATCTGAAGATTTAAAATTAACGCCTAACCCCTCAATTTCTTGAGAGAAAGAAATTTCATGAAGATTTTCTAATATAGCTTGTTTCAAAATTGCACTGATAATTTTTTGAATATGATCTTCACTCATATCATCAGAATTTAATTCATTTCTCCAATCAAATTCAACAGTATCTTCATCAGTAAAGATTTCACCAACAGTATTACCGGTTTTATAATATTCATCAATTTTACGTAAAATACCTGCTTCAGAAGAAATTACTGGAGCAATAGAACATTCCGCAAGTTCCATAATTCTATCGATTGCGAACAAATCAAAAGGATCTGCCATAGCAACAGTTAATTCATCTTCTATTTTAAACAATGGAATTATTTTATATTTTTTAGCATCGGCAAATTTTATATATTGCAAACATCTTTCATCAAGAGAATACTCATCTAAATTAACATACGGAAGATGAAGTTTTGCTTCCAAAAACTTTAATAAAGCTTCTTCAGTTATTACATGAGAATTAATGAGAGCCTGTCCAACATTAATTTTTTGAGCAACAGCAAGTTCTTGAGCTTTTTCAAGAGTTTCATATGCAACTAAACCTTCTTTAACAAGGTCATATTTTAAACGTTCTATAGTTTTATTTGCGCCATCAGTTTCAATCATATTAATTTCCTAAATATTTAGATACTCTATTTAATACATCATCAATTTCAAATGGTTTTGTAATATATTCATTAGCACCTGTTTCTTCACCAATTTGTTTATCGGAATCTTGTGAACGAGCAGTAAGCATTAAAATTGGAATATCACGATACTTGGTATCAAATTTTAACAATCTGCTGATTTTAAAACCATTCATTTTAGGCATCATAACATCAAGAATTATTAAATCAGGAATAATTTCTTTTGCCATTTTTAAACCATCTTCACCGTTATATGCACAAAAGCAAGAATAACCGGAAGCTTCCAACATAAATTTTAAAGTTTCGACTATATCTTTTTCATCATCAACAACAAGAATTTTTTTCATTAATTACCTACCTCCGGATAGATTGTATACGAGTACATTATATCACATTTTGGATAACGGGTTTTATTGTTAACCATTGTATCATCAATTTTTTGCTTAAATAATTTGGCAAAATTACGGTCTGCATCTAATATTGCCATAGTTAAAGTTGTTGTACTTCCATCTGTTTCTTTATAGGAATTGTTAAGATATTTTTTATGTATAAGATTTTCTTCGTTTAAAAGATTTTCTATTATCTCATTTTCGGCTGAAACAACAATTGTAGCAAATTTATCATTATGAACTTTTGCCTGATTTATTCTTTGTTTATTAGCAATTAAGAAATTTGACTTATCTGTTGAAACGGGCAATGCAAAATAAAAATCAGAACCTTTTTCCAATTCACTATCACACCAAATAGCGCCGTTATGCGCTTCTAATAACTGACGGGCAATAGAAAGACCTAAACCTGTACCACCGGCTTCACGGGTTAAAGAATTTTCTATTTGCTCAAATCTGTCAAAAACGTGTTTTAGATTTTCTTTTGCAATCCCCACACCCTCATCATGCACACACACAACAAGATATTTACCTGACAAAACGTCTAAAACATCTTCAAAAATTTCATTGTGCAATTCAGAAGCATCTTTTACATAAGCACTTATCGTAATTGTTCTATCATTGGGAGTGAATTTAATAGCATTGTTAACAAGATTTACCAATATTTGATCAACTCTGTCTATATCAGCAAAAACCTTTACTCCTACATCTTGGATATCCGTGATTATTTTTATATTTTTATCATTTGCAAGACCTTGAAGAGTAGATTGAACAGCTTTAATAGTATCGTCAATCGTAGTAACAGCAAATTTATAATCCATTTTTCCTGCTTCAATTTTGGAAATATCAAGCAAATCATTAATAATACCGGATAAGCGTTTTATATTTCTTGAAATTGTATCAATTGCAGGATGCATCTTTTCAGGAAGCGTAAAAAATCTTTTAATATTATCAACCATCCCCTTTATAACAGTCAACGGTGTTCTTAATTCATGAGAAACAATAGAAATAAATTCTGATTTAATCTTTTCAAGTTTCTTTAATTTTTTATTTGTTTCATTTATTTCTTGATACAAAAATGCATTTTTTAAAGGCATTGAAACCTGTTGAATAATTGTTCTAAAAATTTCAACATCAGTAGATGTAAACCCGTTCTCTTTATATATTTCAACAAGTCCAAAGAAATTCTCTCCAGAACTAATTTGAGAAAACATATTATCATATCTATAAATAGAAAAAGTATGACAATCAATATCGCTTTTTATATGCTTTTCAAAAATGATATTTTCAACATTTATTTCGTAAGGAGCCTTTTTATTTTTGAATAGATTATTGTAATTAATGCAAGCGTGGTCTTTTAATGAAGCACAAAGCTCATCTGATAAAGTATATTTTGAATGAACAATTAAAACGGGCTTATTATCGTTATTAAAGCTCAACACATAGCATAAATCAAAATCTAAAGAACGATTTATACCTTCCATCATTAATTCAATAAGTTTGTCTTTTTCTAAAGTCGCTGCAAATTCAGAACTTATATTGTATAAAACTTTCAAAGTATAAAGGCTTTTAGTATTGTTTTTATTGGTTTCGGCAAGCAAATTGTAAGACAATTTATTTCTAAGATTGGAATTAATTGTAGCAGTTAGCATTTTAGAAGATACATCACCAACTAAGAAGGCATCTGCCCATCTTAAAATTTCTTGAGGGATATTGTCATCTTTTGAAAGTACTATTGCAATAATACCATCTCTTGCTGATGTAATTTTTTTAGGTAAAAATCTTAAATCTGTATTAGAAATATCAATATCAATTATAATAACTTCAGGAGCCATATCTTTTAAGAATTTTAAGCAGTCTTCTTCATCTTTTTCAAAATATAACTCATAAGCATTCTTATTTATTAATTCATCAACATTTTTAATTTTGTCGTTATTATCAGATAGTAATAATATTTTTGTTTTAGCCATAACTATATTTTATCAGCATAAAACAAAGGGGCAAATTCTTAACATATACTTGATTTAGAAAAAATTTTATGATTACATAGGTTTGTGGGTAAGCCATTCCTCTCTTAGGATTACCCGAAATAAATATCAAGCGGCTAGATATTTATAACAAAAGATAAATAAAGAAGGAAGAAAAAATGTTAAAAATCAGATTAAAAAGATTAGGAGCAAAGAAAGCGCCTACATACAGAGTAATTGTAATTAACTCAACAACAAAAAGAGAAGGTTTACCAATTCAAGAATTAGGACACTATAACCCAAAAACTAAAGCTATGAAATTAGATAAAGCATCAGCTTTAGATTGGATTAAAAAAGGTGCACAACCTACAGAAACAGTTAAATACTTAATCAACAACTGTAATGATGACGGTACATTAAACTATCAAAAGAAAGAAACTGTAAAACTTTCTAAGAAAGCTCAAGCAAAAGCTGCAGCAGAAGCTGAAGCAAAAGCAAAAGCTGAAGAAGAAGCAAGATTAGCTGCAGAAGCAGCTGCAGCAGAATCAACAGAAGAAGCAGCTCCGGAAGCGTAGTTTAATCTCTAAAACTTTTTAAAAAGAGGATAAATTTTTATTTATCCTCTTTTTTCATGCTAAAATTTTTTTATGAAAGATTTTTTGCTAAAAACAATTAATAATACTGATTTAGAAAAAGAACTCGAAATTATAGGCTTTGACAATTCATATAAAAAAATTGCAAAAAACAAATATGAATATTTAAATATAAAAATATATGATTTAACATTACCTCAAGCAAATATATTAAAACAAACAGCTCTTTCAAGCGGTACTGATTGCGCATTAAATAAAAATGTTTTAACAAATACAATTGAAAAAACTGATTGTATTCTTACGGGCTCAATTTCACAATTAAAAGACATTTCTAAAAGTCTAAAAAAACAGCAATTCGGTCTAAAAGAATTAAGCGAAAAAATAGAAACATTGATTGAATTAAGAAATAAAAATACAGAAACAAAATTGGCAGGAATTTTAAATATAACAGAAAATTCTTTTTCAGATGGAGGAAAGTACTTAGCTAAAGAACAAGCTATAGAACATTTACACGAACTAATAGAAGATGGCGCAGATATTATTGATATCGGAGCAGAAAGCACAAAACCTTATTCAGAATCCGTAAGCGCAGTTGTTCAATTAGAAAGAATTTTACCTGTATTAGAATACATCAGGGAAAACAATATAAAAATCCCAATAAGCATTGACACCAGAAGCAGTGAAGTTGCCAAAAAATGTATTGAAAACGGAGCTTCAATAATAAATGATGTTTCAGGATTTGACTACGATGAAAAAATGGTAGAAGTAATAAAAAATTCTAATGCAAAAATAATTATTCAACATTCGCAAGGAACACCTGAACATATGCAGGATAACCCTCAATACGAAAATATTATTGATGAAATATTCAAAGAATTAGAAAATAAAATAAAATTTGCAAAAAATAACGAAATAGACAAATCCCGTATAATTATTGACGTAGGAATAGGTTTTGGAAAAAAAAGAAAAGATAATTTTGAACTTTTAAAAAGAATTGAAGATTTTAAATCACTAGGGTGTGAAATTATGGTAGGTATTTCAAGAAAATCATTCTTAAATCTTAATGATAATTTTGAAAAAGATATATATTCAACTGCACTTTCTTCTTTATTAATAGAAAAAAAAGTTGATTATTTAAGAGTTCACAATGTAAAAATGCATAAGAAGCTATTAGAATTAATGAAAGAATATGGAGAGTAAAAAATGGAAGTATTAGCAATAATCCCTGCTAGAGGCGGTTCAAAAGGTATCCCCGGTAAAAATATAAAAGATTTAAACGGAAAACCTTTAATATATTATTCAATAAAAGCTGGACATGATTCTAAATATGTAACAAGAACTGTACTTTCAACAGAAAGTGAAAAAATAAAAAATGTTGCATTAGATTTAGGATGTGAAGTTGTAGACAGACCGATGGAACTTGCACAAGATGAAACTCATACAATACCCGTTTTAATTCAAGTAATTGATTACTTAGAACAAAAAGAAAATTATAAACCTGATGTTGTAATATTATTACAGCCAACATGCCCGCTACGTGATGCAAAAGAAATAGATGAAGCGTTTGAATTATTCTTAAATTCAGATTGTGATTCTTGTTTTGCAGTAAAGAAAATGGGTATAACACATGGTAAATGGTATAAAACTTTAGACGGAGAAATGAAAGCAATATACGATTACAGAAACAGACCTCGAAGACAGGATACAAACTTACATATGCCTTTATACGGCGAAACCGGTTCTATTTATATTGTAAAAACCGATGCAATGAGAAAATGTTATGACTTTATAGGCGAAAAACCGGTAGTTTATGTAGCTCCGTCTATTGATATAGACACTCCGCAAGATTTTGAAGCAATAGCAAAAATATTAAGAGAGCGTGAACAAAAAGCCTAGAATTGAGCATTAGTTAAATAACTATATGAACAATAAACACCTCTGCCTTTTTTTGAACAATCATTGCTGACTTCATAAGGCGGAATATCCTTGCCAAAAGGTTCAAGTCTATCTTTGTATACGTTAACACCAAAAATATCTTTGCCCCAAGTATTTGGTGCAGCTTTTCCATTCAAATCAAACATTAATGCTAGAACAGAAGACTTATCATAAAGTTCTCCAAGCCATTTTATACCAACAATTGTATCATTTTGAGTTGTATAAAATCTGTTAAAATAATAGTACTGACCTTCTTTTACACGTTCTGAATTTAAATATTTTGGTCTATACTTTTTATCTTCAAATTTACTTTCTACTCGCAAATAAGGCTTAAACTCTTTTAAAACAATATCTTCTATTTCTTCGGAGTCCTTAGCATTTTTTATTTTTTCAGAAAGAGCTGTTTGATATTCAATTGAATTATTTACAAACATCGACTGAAATGCATACGAAACATCGTCATAAGTATGACGCCACATACTTATTTCTTGAACTTTCTTTGAATCATCAACAACAAGAGGTATAACTAATGCCGAAACAATTAATATTAAAGAAAAAACAATTCCAATTTCAACCAAAGTAAAAGCTTTTATTTTCATTATTTAGCCATATCCAATCTTTTCTTTTCTTTTAACAAATTGTCGTAAACTGTTTCAGGAATAAAGTTTTTACCTAAAAGTATTTGTCCGTTTACAGGATTTGGAGCATGAAAATCAGAACCACCTGTTACAATAAGTCCTAATTCCTCAGCCATAGTAGAAAAATATTCAACAATTGCAGGAGAATGTTTTCTATGATAAGCTTCAATACCTCTTAAGCCGTAATTCATCAACTCTTTAATAAGTTCTTCAGCAATATCAATATCGTGAGGATGAGCAATAACAGGAATTCCTCCGGATTCATAAATAATTTCAACCGCATCATGTGGAGAAACTGTTTTTCTATTTACATAAACTGGTGAATTATTATTTATGTATTTAGAATAAGCCTCCATAACATTAGCTGTTCCTCCTACAGAAGTTATTGCCTTTGCAATATGAGGTCTGCCGATACTTCCATTCTCGGCAACAAGTTTTGTTATATTTTCAAAAGGAATATTTATCCCCTCTTTTTTCTTTAATAGGTCCAAAATTTCATGAGTTTGATTAATTCTAGCTTGTTGTTGTGTCTTAACCATTTCTTTGAAGTCAGAATTTTCAACATCCATAAAATAGCCTAATATATGGACTTCGTAATCCTTATACAAAGTATTAACTTCAATGCCTCTTATAACTTCAAGTTTGTCTTTTTTATTTTCTTGCTCAAGATATTTTTGAGCAATATCATAAGATAAGATATTGTCATGATCTGTTAACGCTATAACTTCCAATCCGGCATCAATAGCCAAATCAACAATCTTTTCAGGCGAATAAATACCGTCTGAATAGCAAGTATGAATATGATAATCACCCTTCATTATACATACCTCCTATTATTCAATTGATTTTTCACTTTCAATCTCCTTATTTTTATCTGTATCAATATTAAAATTAAGTCTTTTTATATCTGTTGAAATACCAGTAAGCAAATCAAGAGAAATTTCAACAGCATTAATTTGTGCCAAAGTACCAGAGGCAACTTCATATCTATAAGGTAAATGAGTAAGGATGCGTTTTAAAGAAACTTCATAATCCATACCTATAACACTATCTACACTACCGCAAAAACCAACATCTGTAATATAAGCCATATTACCTAAAATTTGTTCATCAGCTGTCTGAACATGAGTATGAGTACCTAAAACTGCACTAACACCTATTGTTGAACAATATTTTGCAAAACAAATTTTTTCAGCAGTAGCTTCCGCATGAAAATCTATAATAATATTCGGCGTAACAGCTTTTATTTCTTTTATTTTTTCTTTCATTATTTCAAAAGGTGAATCCAAAGGCTGCATAAAGACTCTGCCTAAAAAATTTAATACAGCAATTTTAGAATCTTTAACATCAAAATATTTTAAACCTTCTCCGTTAACTGATTTTTCATAATTGTAAGGTCGTAAAAGGATATCCGAATTATCAATAATAGAAAAGACGTCTTTTTTATCCCAAATATGATTACCGCTTGTCATACAATTTATACCAGATTCAGTAAGCTCGTTGTAATTTTTAGAAGTCAAACCAAAACCATGAGATGCATTTTCAACATTTGCAATTACAAAATCCGGCATCTGATTTCGTTCTGATAAATCAGATAAATAGTTTATTACAGCATTTCTGCCTACTCGTCCTACAATATCTCCAAAAAATAAAATTTTTATAATATTACTTTGCATTTCAAGTCCCAATTTTATCGTAAATCTATCCCGAAAATAAGTCGGGATAGATTTATAAATCCAAATTTAAAAATTACTTAGCAATTTCAGTGGTTCTAAATTCTCTTACGACTGTAACTCTAATTTGTCCTGGATAATCAAGTTCGTCTTCAATACGTTTTGCAACATCACGAGCAAGTTTTTGAGAAGCTAAGTCATCAAACATTTCTGATTGAACAATAACTCTAACTTCACGACCAGCTTGAACAGCAAACGATTGTTTAATACCTTGGAAACTG
>CADCPD010000189.1 GCA_902803265.1 uncultured bacterium
AATAATGCTACACAAATTGGTTATGCTGATATTCCAAATGCTTATAGTATATACACAAAAAATATAGACCTTACACAAACTCAAGAAGCAAAAAAATTTGAGATTGAATTTGGTTTAAGATTTTATTCCGGTGGTGGTTGGTATTATGCACCTCGTATTTTTGCATTATATTTTGAGGGAAAAACTCATAAAATTACTCACTATTGGGAAGAATGTACAAAAGATCAATATAATTTATTACCAAGTAATGTAAGAAAGAAAGCAAACCGATATTATATATTAAAAGGAGTATAGGAGTATAATATAATGCAAGATACAATATTTTTCGATATAAATAAAAAACCTTATAATTATGAAATTCCTGATTTTATAGCAACTTGTCCATTAGATAAATGGAAAGTATATTCTCAACCGGAGAACATGGACAAATGGAAAATTATAGATGGAGTATTTACTGATATTACAGATACTCCGGAATATATTGAAAAGAAAAGAATTGAAAGAGAAGAAAAACTTGGAACTTTATCTTTAACCAAAGCGGATGTTTTTAGAGCAATTCGTAAAGTTAAAGGTTATGATAAAGATGATTTATTGAATTTAATACAATCTCTTGAAATTCCCGATTTTGATATTAAAGATCTTAAAATAGAACTGGAAGCAAATTATTTTTACCGAAAAAATCCTTATATTTCAATGATTGGTGATTATTTAGGGTTTTCAAAAGAACAACTTGATTTGTTCTTTGAGACAAATGACTACACTGCCTTAATCAGCAAAACCAATGAGACAAGCGAAGTATAGGGATATAATGAATTTATTACTTAAGTTTTTTTCATAAAATATCACAAGGGGAAAGTTTAATTCAACAAATAATAAAAAAGGGCTACTAAAAAAAATTGAGAATCAGTACTTAAGTGAAAAACTAAAAGTAATAAAGGATTAATAAAGAATTACAGGGTTGGTGTTCCGGAGATCAACTCTGTAATTTTTTAGAAAGGATTTGAAAATGGCTAAAAAAATTATAATTTATCAAACGGGTGGTTCATACTTTCCATTTCCGGAAGAAATCAAAAATTATGATTATTTAATAACTCATAGGGGTGCTGTTCTAAAAGGCAGCAATGAAAAAGATATTTATAAACCTTTCAGAAAAGAAATAAATATTGCTTTTATGGGTATGAAAGGTTATGAATCGTATAAAAAACAAGGTGACTTTCCTATAACAGCAGTTCAACTTGACGAAGGCTTAAAATTTATAGCAAATTTAGCCGTTGAATTTGATATAAAACCAAGTACAACGTCCATTTTAACTTCTTATGAGCAGAAAAAAAGAAAATATGGGATAGTAAACATTGTTGAAACAGATATTGTTTCACTTCCGACTCAAGCATATTTATTTCCTGATGAAGTCGGCAAGTATTTAAGAAGTAAAGTTAAATTTTATATAAAGTATGGATTGGACAATGACAATGAAAACAAAAACGAAGAAAAATGTATCTCTTGAACTTGTAAAACCTTTAATTATCGAAAACGAAGCAGAAGAACAAAGCGAATGCTCATCAGATATTGGCGTGAATTTATGTTATGACTTAAAACAAAGAACTGAAGCTATAAACTATTCACGCAAAACTAATGTTGCTAATTTAAAGCCTGTTATAACATGTTCAAAATGTGTCGGCTGTAAATTTCAAGAATATTCTGTAACTGCAGAACTTGCTTATGTCTATATGCTTCTGAGCGAAAATATTGCAAACGAAGAGATTTTAGCAATTTTAAGAAACAAATACGACTGGTCAGAAATAGATGCAACCATCAACAAGAAAAAGATTTTAGCAAGAGAGAAAGCACAACAAGAACTTCAAAGAGAAATTGAGTTCAGAAAATCAAACAACTATGAGCCGTGTGAAACATATCTTTGGGCAAAATAAAAGGGGGAATTATCCCCCCATGATTAAATAAATAATCAATTGATAAATGGTATTTGCTATAAGATTTGCAAATACATTTAATAAAAATGTCATAATACCCTCTCATCTTTTTTGTGCGGTAGGATTCGTCCTCCAAATAAAAATATAATTTTTTTAAGAAATTTTTGAGGCAGAATGAAACTATTTAGAAAAATCATAATTACGATAGACAATAAACGTGAAAATATAGAGGATTTCATTGCCGATAAAATCCTCTTTAATATTGATAATTCGCCCAAAGTTGACGAATTGGAAAAACGGGCCATTATTGCAGGACTTACTGCAGGTAATGCTTATTTGGCAACTTATGGAGTGCCTGTAATTCCTGATGAAGTAAAAGAGAAAATCGCTGATGCAGGAGTTAAAGCATTAAATAAAGCAAATAAACTTTTGCAAAAACAATTAAAGAAAAAATCTAAACTATATAAAGAGAACTATGAAAAGAATTAAACGAAAAATTATAATATTTTTGCTCGAGCAAATTTTATATTTAGTTAAAAAATGGGATATTAAAGACAACCTATTATTACAGGGTTTGAGAGATATTAGAATATGGTTAGTTCGAGAACGCAAAAAATAAATGACCATACAATTATCTTATTTGGTCGGTCTGAATACCTATACAAAATTGAAAAATTTGTTCCGGATTTATTGAAAAAATATCATTCTATCGGCTGTAACCAAATTGTTGAATACTTCAATGATATAGAAAATGCTATATTTTTTGATGATGTCGGCAAGTTGAATATTACAGAAAATACTCATTTAATTGCACCTGCAATATACACTCAAAATTCAGATAGAAAAAGTTTTAAATTTTTAGAAAATCATAAGAATAAAGAGTTGTATGAGTTTTATAGGAACGGCAAAACCTTTTCAAAAGAAAAAGGAACTCTTAATTTTTATATTCACACACCAAGTTTGGCTTTAAATTGGTGTTATCAAAATAATTTCAGAAATGTTATTCTTGCCGGTGTAGATTTAGAA
>CADCPD010000190.1 GCA_902803265.1 uncultured bacterium
ATTTTTAAGTCCTGCTTTTTATTTATACTTTTCTTTTTCTAGCTGCTTCAGATTTTCTTTTTCTTTTTATAGATGGTTTTTCATATCTTTCGCGTCTTTTAATTTCTGGCATCTGTTTTTCACCACCTTTATGCTCATAAGTTGTCTGCCTGCTAATCTTAACACAATGATTTTTTTAAATCAAGTGCCTGTCTTGATTTAATTGAATTAAATGTGAGCAAAAATTACTCTATCAATGTTTGCAAGATCTTTTTCGACTTCTATATCTTTAAATCCGTTGTCTGTAAGAAATCTTTTAACATCTTCGCTTTGACCTAAACCTATTTCAAACATGATATATCCGTTTTTATTCAGAAATTTTGGAGCTTCTTTGATTATTTTTTCGTAAAATTCTAAACCTTTTTCGTCTTTAGTAAATAATGCTAGTTCAGGTTCTTTTAAAACTTCTTTTTGAAGATTTTCTTTTTCTTGTGGTGGAATATAAGGCGGGTTTGATACTATTATGTCAAATTTTTCGTTTAATTCGATTTTAGAAAATAAATCGGATTGTCTGAAATCAACTCTTTTGTCTAAAAATAATCTCTTGGCATTTTCATAAGCAACGTTTAGTGCCTCATTAGAGATATCTATACCTAAAATGTATCCATCTATTGCTTTGGCAATAGAACACGCAATACAACCACTTCCTGTACCTATATCAAGGATTTTTTTTGCATTCATTGTCAATGCTTTTTCAACTACTTTGTTAACAAGAATTTCTGTTTCATATCTTGGAATTAAAACATTTTTATTAACAATAAATTTTTCACCCATAAAATAGCCGAATCCCATTATATATTGGACAGGCATGTTTGTTCTTATTCTTTCCAGTACTTTTTCTCTAACGATTGATAATTTTGAGGTATCAAGTTTTTTACCAAAAATAATATCTATAGGTTTAAAGTTGCAATAATGTTCCAAAAGAAGCTTAACTTCAGCATTAGCTTCATTTTTTTCTATACCTGCATCAATTAAAAGGTTCGCTATCTCTTGAATGCTCATCTATTATTCCGCTTATAATGTTTTTTAAATCCAGTTTTGAAAAATCTGATGTATCTTGTTTTTCTATATTATATTTTTTACACAAACATTCATAATAATAAAGTTGTTTTTTTGTAGGAGCTTCTTTTTCCATTTTCTTTTCCTGCAAAAATTTGCGCTTTTGTTTTTCAAATTCCTTTTGTTTTTCTATAAATGGTTTTTGTGATTCTTTATATTCATAATATTTTTTGCATTCTTGAATGTATCTTAAAGATTCTTGCTGAAAAGAGTCTTTTTCAATAAAATCTTTCAAAAACTCAAAATGAGGATTACCAACATTGAAGTAGTATTGTTCGTCTTCAAGAAATTTATCTAAAATTTCTTCAACACGTAAAGAAGGGCTTTTTTTTACCAAAGCCCTTAAAAAATTGCATAAAGCTGATTTTTGAGTTTTATCCAACTCTAAAAATATGCTGTTTTTTATGTTGTACATAATTTATAGATTAACGTAATAAATCAGAGATAGAAAGTTTTTCACCGATTTTAGAATTATGGAATGTTAACATTTTTCTGTAAATAGGATTAGTTTGAACAAATGTTTTATTAACTTCTTTAACAACATCAGTTTCAACTGCTTTTTTATTGAAATTTAATTCGATTACATTGTTGTTCATACTTTAAAATCCTCTCTTATCTCTTATGTTTATATAAACACTTCGATTGTAAAAAAATTGCCTTTTTTACAGAAAATATTTTAACATTTCTTTACAAAAATGTAAATGAGTGATTTTATAAAAAACATGTAAAACCATGATGAAATGTGAATTTGAAACCATTTATACAAATATTAAGAATTATTGCAATTTTTGTAAAATTTTGTTACAATATGGCTAAAAACATGGATTGGCGAGAAATTTAACATACATATAATTACTTTATATAGTTGTAGTGTAAAAGAAGGTAAAAAGTGTCATTTATTAGTGTTGCAAAAAATTATATAGCAGAAAAAGCAGATAAGTTGAAAAAAGCTGTACTTTCTGAAGAAAGTACTGATGCTAAAAAGACTTCTCAGAAAAATAATACTGCTGAACCTGTTAAATTAGTAAGTGATGAAGCATTAAACCAAGATGCAGATATGGGTTTGAGTGTTCAAAAAACATCTAAACCAACGACTTTAGTATCTGCAAAAGAACAAACACCAAAGACACTTTCAACAGCTGAGTCTAAAACTAGCGGATCCGTTAATAAAACTGATAATTCAGAAAAAGTACGCATTAATGATCCAAAAACAAATAAATCTTTTAATAAACCTATCAAATGTGGTCAACCGGGACAAAAGCTTGATGTAGACTTTTTGATGAAAAATAAATATGTAAAAAGCAAAGAACAATGGGATAACATGTCTCAACAAGAACAAGAGGCAGTAAAAGCTCGTTTTATTGAAAATGCAATTAACGATCACAATAAAGCTCATCCAGATAAGCCAATATCAGTTGAACACCAATTCAGATTATACATGAGAAGATGCTCTACTCCTGAAGAAGCTGAAGAATTAGCTCGTGTATGTGCAAGACTTGATAAAAATAATCAATTAAGAGGTATGATTGAGTCTTGTAATTTTGAAAATGAAGAAATGAAGGCCGCTGCCTTAAGAGGTATCGCATCAAGAGCCGGTGATTTCGATCAAAGTGTACAAAAAGATGTTCATGGTTTTATCCAGGCTTCAGGTAATGAAGATGCACAAGCTATTGCCGCAGTTGAAGCTCAAAAAATTAAAGATATAAAAGTTCAAAAGGAAGTAGTACAAGATTATCAAGCTATTGGCAGTAAAAAAGTAGATATGGCTGTTTCAAGTCATATTGGTGAATATTTCAGAGATGAAAATGGTGAAATAAAACCAGGTTCAGAAGCTGAAAAATATCAAATGGAATTGTGGCAAAACGGGCTACAAAACGCATCTTCTGAAGAAGCAAGAGCTAATTACGCAAGAAATACTTATCAATTAACCAGAGATAACCAAACTCCTGCCAGTGACATGGTTATGCAAACAAATAATGAAGCCTATATCAATGCGATGGCAGAAAATGCATACAAATTTGATGAATCAATAAGAGACTCTGTTATAACTAAATTAGAAAATTCTGGCTATGACAGTGTTAAAAATACATTAAAAGAAGCAAAAGCTCAGTACGAGGCAGAACAAAAGGCAAAAGCTGAAAATTCGGAAACCAAAGCCGATAATGAAAGTAAAACTTCAAAAGAAGCTGCATCTAATGTTTCGGCATCTTCGCTAAAAGAAGCTGAACAGCGTATTATGAATATTATTCATAACAAGTCTTTAAATACAACTCAAAAAGCAAAACAATTAAAGACTTTAGTCGGAAAAGAACAAACGGTTGCTCTTTCTCAAGTAATTAAGACTTCAACTGGTCCTGAACTTAAGAGTTTAGCTTTGAGCGGTTTAAAAACAGAAGTTATAAAATATTTGTTTGATAATTATTCACCGGAAAATGCTTCTGCATTAGATTCTTTGAGTGAGTTAATGAACTCAGCAGAAAAACATCAATATGAAGAAATTAAGTCGAAGTATTTAGGTGAAACAAAAACAACAAATTTTTTCATTCATTAATTTAAAATAAAAAATGACCTGTAAATCGGGTCATTTTTTTTGTATGTAAATTCATATTTTTATATGTTTTGCATAAATTATAAAAGCCTATAATCATGATATAACAACGGTTTTCATGATATTAATTTTTGTAAATTTTTCGTTTGAGCTTCCGATTTTATATCAAAAAATGTTAATAAATAGCCTTTATAAACATGAGGTCTATGTAAATTAAGGGATAACTATGAAGTTACCTTTGGATACAATTAAACAAATGTTTAATTTGCCGCAAAATGCGTCAATGAACGATGTTGTCAAATTTGCAAATGACAACAATATTGAAATAGACTTTTTTAATACAAACAAGAATACTCAAACTCAACAAAATTTAAATAATCCAAGCGGAAGTATTTATGGGGATGAATCACCTCAATCTGCGGCTCAACAACCTGCATCTACAGCTTCTGCTAAAACTTCATTAAAAACAAATTTTAATATAGACTTCGCAAATCCAACATCTTCAAGTAGTTCGGCGACGACTTCATCTTCAAATAATAATTCAGTATTTGGTTTTGGAAATACAAATCAGCCCGAAGATGATTATTTTATGGGATTTAAACGAACACAGGTTCAGGATGTATCCAAAAATATTACTGCATCAGGGCAAGTTAAACAAAATGAAAAAAGTGAAAAAACTGAAAAAGATAGTGCTTTGAGTAAATTTCTTGATTCTGCGTTTGCACATGTTGATAAAAGTTCGGCAAAATTTAAGAGCAGACCGGTAGATCCTGATAAAGAAAAAATTGTTAAAATAAGATTTACTGCTGACGGAAGAAAAGAAAAAACATATGAAGACGGAAGCGTAAAAATAGAAAATCTTTCCCAAAAAGAACTGGAAGGTCGTTCTAAAATTGGAGAAAATAAAAAAATTGTAAGTATAGAATATCAAAATGGTAATGTCATTAAGACAATGGCAGATGGCAAAACTACGTCAAGAGAAGCTCGTTTTGGAGAACATGGTTATGTTAAAGATGGTAATTCTATTGATGAAGATTTGACTTCTGTTTTAGGTGAAGATAAAGTTAAATCTGCAAAAGAAGCAGAAACTCAAGCTAATGCGCGTATTTCTGAAATAGATGCTCAATTAGCAGAATATTCTCCTGAAAAACTTGCGGAATTAAAGAAAACAGATCCAAAACAAGCTAAAGAAATAGAAAAACAGCAAAAGAATTTAAGAAATGAAAAAGCTAAAATAGAAAAGAAAATTGAGAAAACACAAAAAGATTTAGCAAAAGAATATATTAAAAAAGTTTATAAAGAATGCGGTGGCGACAAAGAAAAAATTAAAGCTAAAATTAATAGCTTAGTTAAAAATTCTGACATGAATTCTGAGGCTTCAAAACAAATGGCACGTGTTTTGGGTAGTTTCCATGAAAAATACAGTAATTTGTCAGAAGATGAAATGGCTGATGTATTAGCAAGTGTAATGGATCCTTCGACAGAGAATAGTGCTGATAATACTGTTGCTATCGCAGAAACAATTACCCATCAAGGTGGTAAAACAGGTAAAGCCATGGTACAGGCTTTTTCAGGTGCAGCCAAACGTACAGGTAATGAAAAAATTGCTGCTCAAGCATTAGCTCAAAATATTGGTCATACTGTTGATCCCGAAACCGGCAAGGTTGATGTAGAAGCAGCCCAAAATATCGGTAGAGCTGCTATTGATTTGGATCAAGAAGATGGAGCTATGGCAGTTGCTAACCAAGTAATACAAGAAGGCAATGATGATTTGAAACTTGCCGCTAATAAACCAATCGATGAATATGCAGCAAAAACCGGTAATGAAAAAGTAATGCAAGCATCTATTGATGTAATTACTTCTATTGAAGATGCTGATAAACAAGTTCAAGCCAACGAACAAGCTCATAAAACTTATGAAGAAATGGGTGCATCTGACGAAATTAAGCAAAAACGTGCAGAACTTGTTGGTAAAAATTTGTATAATTTCAACGAAAATGCAAGAACTCAAATTGATGAATATGAACGTCAGAATGATATAAATAATACTTATAGTAATGCAGCCAGAGAAGCAAAAGTTCAATATGAGGCAGAACAAAAAGCAAAAGCTGCTGAAGAAAATACAAATACAAATTCAAATGTAACTACTGATAGTAAAGACAGTAATGCTTCTGAACATTCAACTTCTTCTGTCTCAGAATCTGCAAGAAGAATTAGCGGTATTGTTAACAATAATGCTCTTAATGCAACTCAAAAAGCTAAACAAATAAGAACGTTAAATCCAAAAGAACAAACAGCAGCTATTGCTCAGGTAATTAAAACAGCCACATTACCTGAGATTAAGAGTCTTGCTTTAAGTGGTTTTAAAACAGAAATTGTAAAATATTTATTAGATAATTACTCATCTGAAAATCAATCAACACTTGATAATCTTAAACCGTTAATGAATGATGCGGAAATAAATCGTTATCAAGATTTGATGCAGCAGTATAAATCACGTGATTTTCAAATTCAACCGCAACAAAAACACAATTTCTTTATCTCATAGAGTTGTTTTAATTGAAGAATAAATAAGTTTAAATGGTATTAACTAAGCAAAAGTATCAAAGCCTTCGGCTTTCTTAGTTTTTTCTCTATGATTCTTTTCAAAAGCATCTGCCATTTTTATAAGCATTTGGTCTTGCAAACTTTGCATAGACAATTGTTTATCCATTTGAGCTAAACCGAAGAAGTTCATGTTATTAGAACCACTCAAAAGGTTCAAACGGCTTTGATTATTAGACATCAATCTATAAGTGGCATCACTTGCCATTGCTCTATTCTGCATTAATGCTACTGTGTTAATGATTGACATATGCCCTCTTTCTAAGACCATTATAACATTTAAAATCAGCTTTGTAAAGTCTATTTGTCTCAAATTCAATAGATATAAGTTATTTTTTATGTTTTTTTTTATAATTTAATATATTTTGACTTAATAATTTGTAATTGTATTTTTAAGTGGTATAACTTAATTATAGATTTAGACAAATTATAAAGGATTTTTTATGGAAAAGAACGCAGAAAATTTACATATTTTACGACATTCTTGCTCACATATTATGGCACAAGCCGTACAAAGTTTGTTCCCGCAAGCAAAATTAGCAATAGGGCCGGCTGTTGATAACGGATTTTATTATGATTTTGATTTAACTGACGGATATTCTTTTACAAAAGAAGATTTAGTAAAAATTGAAGACAAGATGAAAGAAATTTTAAAACAAAATCTTACTTTCGAAAAATACTATGTAGAAGACGTTGATGCTAAAATTACAGAATTTAAAGCTGAAGGTGAAATTTATAAAGCAGAACTTCTAGAAGAACATAAAAATGATAATCCTACTTTATATTTAACAAAAGATAAAGATGGGAATGTATTGTTTAATGACCTTTGCGCAGGCCCTCATGTTCCTAATACATCTTTTATAAAAGCAAATGCAATTAAATTATTAAAAGTTGCAGGTGCATATTGGAGAGGTAACGAAAAAAACAAAATGCTTCAAAGAATTTATGCCACTGCATTTTGGAATAAAGAAGATTTACAAAACTATTTAACAATGCTTGAAGAAGCAGAAAAACGCGACCACAGAAAATTAGGTACTCAACTTGATTTATTCTCTGTAAGAGAAGAAATCGGTGGAGGCTTGGTATTATGGCACCCTAATCTTTATACAGTAAGAGAAGAGATTGAAAATTACTGGAGAACTGAACACAGAAAAAGAGGTTATGTAATTGTTCAAACTCCTCAGCTTGCTAAATCTAAACTATGGGAAATATCAGGACATATTGACCACTACAAAGAAAATATGTTCTTTATTCAAAAAGAAAATGAAGAAGATGAACAATATATCGTAAAACCTATGAACTGTCCGTTCCATATTTTGATTTATCAATCACAAAGACATTCATACAGAGATTTACCTTTGAGAATGGCAGAATTGGGAACTGTTTACAGAAGAGAAAAATCAGGTGCTTTATCAGGATTAACAAGAGTTCAAGGTTTTACTCAAGACGATGCTCACATTTTCTGTACTCCTGAACAACTTGTTGATGAAATCAATGATATTATCAACTTTGTAGCAGATACAATGAAAATCTTTAAAATGGACTTTGAAGTTGAATTGTCAACAAGACCGGAAAGCTATGTCGGCAAATTAGAAAACTGGGATTTAGCCGAAAAGGGCTTAAAAGAAGCAATGGACAAACGTGGAATGAAGTATGACATCAACGAAGGTGACGGTGCATTCTACGGCCCTAAAATTGACTTTAAAGTTAAAGATGCCATCGGAAGAACATGGCAATGTGCTACTATTCAATTAGACTTTAATTTACCTGAAAGATTTGATATTAAATATCAGGATAAAGACGGACAGTTGAAAACGCCTGTAATGTTACACAGAGTAATTTTTGGTTCTATGGAAAGATTCCATGGTATTTTAATAGAACACTATGCAGGTGCATTCCCAACATGGTTGGCACCAACTCAAG
>CADCPD010000191.1 GCA_902803265.1 uncultured bacterium
AATGATGCCTAAAGCTGTTGTTTTTGATGAGTCTTACTGTCTTGAAGACTATATCAATGAAACCGGAGGATACAGTCAAAGGGCAGATGATGAAAATATTTTAATAGTGTTGCCAAACGGTCAAGTAGGGAATATTGCTCAGTTAAAAATTCAGCCTGGTGCACGGATTATCGTAATGCCAAAAGTTGACACCAAAAAAATGCAATTTGCAAAAGACATTATGCAAATAATTTATCAATTAGCAGTTTCTACAAAAGTAGTAATAGGGTTATAGAATATGATACAAAAAAAATTCAATCGTTCAACAGATTACAAAGTAGATATCATAATAGCGGTACAAGATAGAGAAAATTATGATTTGGAAAACAGGATAGACAAACGTAAATTCTATAGTTTACCAAAGAATTTTAGATTCGTAATAGTAGGGTACAATTGCAAAGCAAATGTAGAAGAAAAAATTGTTAATATATGTAAAGATAATGATTTTGAGTACATTTCTTTAAAAACCAATAAAACATTATTCAATATTTCAAAAGCAAGAAATTACGGAGTAGAACATAGCGACGCTGATTTTATAATATTTGAAGATGTTGATGTATTCTCCCATACTGACTTCTATAAAAAATTAGATGAACAAATAAAAACTATACTTATTAATAAGAATTTTCCTTTTATGGTTGTTCCTGTATCATACTTGAATGAAAATTTTTCAGAATATGCTCAATTTCCATGCAGTATAAGTACGTACAATGATCTAACATCAGAAATATACTATTCAGAACACTCCGATAAAATTCAATTTCATACACCAACCAACTCATACCTAATTATTGAAAGAGAAAGAATTATAGAAATTGGGGGGTATGATGAAAATTATGAAGGTTGGGGATTTGAAGATTCTGACTTTGCATTTAAACTGTTAAAAAAATATTGGAATCAATTGCCAAGAGAATTTTATAGGCTAGATACAAGACCGTATAAAAACCAAGTTCAATGGAGGGGATGGAGATCTTTATACAGAATATTTGGGGATTTGCTAGCATTCAAAGGGATTTATGCATTTCACATATGGCATCAAATTGCACCTCATAGAAATGAAGAAATAAAAAGAAAAAACCAAAACATATATAATGACAATATTTCAAAATATTGTTCTAAATCTTTCTTTTTTTTACCGCTGCACAATGAAGAGAAAGATACGACTGTTTTCATAGGAAGAAACCCTCATACCTATAATAGATTTTATTTTAGACATTTCACAAACCCAATCTTACTAGAAGAAAATGAAATTGAGCTTACCGAAATCCACACTTACTTAAATAAAAACAAGGTTAAGACAGCAGTATTCAATAATCCCTATGGAACAGAAAAAAGAAAAAAAATATACGATATAATGAAATCGCACGGAATCAAATGCTATGTAGTAGAAAGAGGTGCGTTGCCTTGGTCAATATACGTAGATCATTCTGGTTTTTGTGCCGAAAGCGAACTGTATGACGAAAAATATTGGATCAACAATTCCAATTCACAAGAATTAGCAGAAACCTCGAATTATATAGACACACTCAAAAAAAATCGTGAAACTCTGGAACCTCAAAAAAATAATGACAATATTAAAGAACTAAAGAATAAAATAAACAGTAGAAAAACGCTGCTAGTTATTTATCAATCACCATCGGATACAACCACTCGATATTTTTGCGGAAACATAGAAACATATGATAATTTTATTACTGAAACGCAAAATCTTACAAAATTTCTAAACGAAGATTGGGTAATATTATATAAAAATCATCCTCTATCTTTACAAAAAGTAAATATTGACAAAGCAATAAATGTTGACGAATACCATATAAACGACTTGCTAGAATTATGCACATGCGTTGCATTACTTAATTCTGGTGTTGGCGTTTTAGCATTATTGTATGAGAAACCTGTTTTCTACTTTGGCAAAGTATTTTATAAAATCAATGAATGTAATTATCAAGTCCTTAGCGCAAAGAATCTAGCTGATAAACTGCAAAAAAATGCAATTTCTTTTAATAAAGAAAAGGCCCTAAAGTTTATTAACTATTTGTTACACCATTTTTATTCATTTGCAAATTGGGAGAGGAAAGAACGTAAATATACAGACAAGGCAAATCTCTCGATCAGTATTAATATAAATTACGAAATTTTAAGAATTGATAATTACGAATATAAATTTGAAAAACCAAATAATTTCATTCTCAAAGACAGCATTCTGTTTGATCGATACAGACTTGATGATTATGTTTTTAGAACAAACTCAACAAAATCCTCGCAACAACAGATAGATACAATCATCAGAAAAGAGATTATTCAATCCAATGTTGTAAACTCTAGAAAATCAAAATTTCTAAAACTACTTCGTACACCTATATCTTTTTTTAGAGATTTTTTAATTAAAAGAGAGAATTAAGGACGTATCACATGAAGAAAATAGCAATTTTGGGTACATCAAACACAATAAAAGCAAATGGCTATCCTAATTTTTTGTCTAAAATGCAAACATCTGTACAAAATTTAGGAATCGGAGATGTTAGCGGCCTATATGCAATTTATTATCTATCGAAAAATTCTGATATTACAGACACCTTTGATTACATCATTTTTGATTACTGTATTAATGAGATTACCTTTTTAAACAATGATTATTTTAGTGAAGACAATATTATTTTTAATACAATAGGAATTCTGTCTTTTTTTATAAACACAAAAGCCAAACCTATTTTTCTCCTTTTAAGCCCCAAAAACAATGATCATACTCATTTTGAAACATATAAGAACATTTTGAATTTTTTTAAAATTGATTATCTTGATTTATACAAAGAATTTTCAGAAGTTGACAAAGATAAGTTGTATGAATCAAACACTCACTACTCGCCACACTATCAAAAAATAATTGCAAATAAAATTTTTAATTTTATTTCAAATGATTCGCGAGAAAAAAAATATGAAATTTCATTAAAAAACTATTATGAAAAATACCCAATAAATTTTTCAACTATAAGCAAGAAACGAATAAATACTATAAACATAAGTAAAGAAAAAATTAAGACATCCATATTGGAGGATGAAGTTTTAGTATTGACTGAAAAATCAGCAATTTCAATCCAAAATAATGAATATCCATTAGGAGTAGTATTTTGGTCAGTACCAAACATTAATTCAACAATATATTTGAATTATTTTGATAAATCAGTGGTCAAAAATCTTTCCTTAAAATGGAATAAAGTTTTATCGTGCCGTTCTCTCCAATGCATATCTAATTCTGACATTTGTATCAGTTTATCGCCTATTTATTCTAAAGAAATACTCACAGAAAGAACACACAATGAAATAAAAGTCCAACCAGAATTAAAAAAATGTTTTTATTTTAAGGATATTATATTTGCATCAAGTTCCATTTCAGATTACGTAATAAAATACAAACAACACTGTAGAAACTTTAATAATTTTTCTTGGTTTGAAACATTTGATCAGATTTTAAATAAAGAAATTAACAGCATTCTTTTACTAAAAAACAATATTTCAAAATCTCTAATTAATGAAGCTGTCAATTTTATATATAACTGTCACGGGAAAATTATCATTACCGGCGTAGGCAAATCAGGCCACATTGCATCAAAAATTGCAGCTACCCTCGCAAGTACCGGCACTCCGTCTTTTTTTGTTCAT
>CADCPD010000192.1 GCA_902803265.1 uncultured bacterium
ATAAAGGCTGTCATTGCCAAATCTTGTGCTCGAATATTTTTTAGAAATGCCATAAATATTGGTTTGGTTATACTTGAAAATAATGAAATTCAGAATGAAGTGTCTTCTTCTGATGATTTAGATGTTGATGTACAAAACGGTTTAATTAAAAATCTTACAACTGGTAAAGAATATCATACTACAGCATATACCGGTTCAATCAAGGATTTGATTGAGTGTGGTGGTTTAATTAATTACACAAAAGCTAAATTAGCTATTTCAAATAATTAGTTTGCCGGGTACATCAAATTTAAACCGTTGAATATTGCTTTAACGTTGGCTTCTGCTGTAGAAGAATTAATTGCTCTTGCAGTAATGGTACCATTGCTGTTGTTGTCAAATTGCATAATACTCATTGCCTCTGCTTCTTCCCCTTTTTGAGCTTCAATAGTTTTTTGTTCGTAATTTATTAATTTAATATCAAATCCTGCTTTTTTTAATGCATTTATACAACCTTCAATAGGTCCGTTTCCTTTTGCTGTTATATCAAATTCTTCGTTTTTATATTCAAAACTCAAGTTAAATCTATCAGAATCAATTTTTCTGAAATCTTCTAATACAAAATCACCTTGTATATCGCATATCTTTTTTAAATACAAATCAATGAGACATTCTGTAGATAGATTTCCAATTTTTTCTGCCTCTGTTTTTGCGAATTTAGATAAATAAATGGCTTCCTGCATTGTGATTTTGTATGGTGTTCCGTTTAGAATTTCGTAAAGAGCAGTTTTTCCTGATTGGCTTGTAAATTCAAATGATTCATCTGTTCCTCTGCCGATTAATTCAGGATTAAATGCCCTATAAGCACCTTTTGAGAGATGTTTTGTTTTTGCAACACCATCCTGATGTATTCCACTACGATGAGCAAGCGCGTCATAACCTATTAATGGAGCTTTTTCCCATATTGGCACATTTGCCATTTCTGAGGTTAATAGTGCTGTTTCATAAATATTTGATAAATTTAAAGGAATTTCTATTCCTGAATTGTGTAGTGCTATTGCCACTTCATACATATTTGTATTTCCTGAACGTTCTCCTAGACCGTTTAATGAACATTCAAGTTGTGTTGCTCCAGCAAAATAACTTTCTACAGTAGTTGCTGTTGCCATACCTAAATCATTATGGCAGTGCACTGAAATCGTAACATTTTCAGGTAGAGCCATTTTAACTTTTTGAACCATATTTACAAAAGTTTGAGGTCTGAATCTTTCAACAGTATTTGGAAGATTAATTGTTGTTGCTCCGGCATTAACAATTTCCTTTAGTGCTTCTATTACATCGTTTATATTTTCTACACAATCTCCAAAATGTTCTACTGAAAATTCAACATCACCATATTCAGGAAGTAGTGATTTTGCTAATTTTACTGATTTAATACAAATATCTTTGATTTCATTTAGCGGTTTTTTTATCACATATTCAATTCCTAGCGGATTCATCGCCATAAAAGTATGAATTCTAGGTTTTGGTGCCTGTTTAATCGCGTCTGCAGCTTTTCTTATATCAGTTTCAACGCATCTTGCAAGCGCCGATACAACGACATTATTTGGTGCGATTTTTGATAAATGTTCAACAGCTTCAAAATCGAGCTCGCTTGCATTTGGAAACCCTACTTCAATACCTTGTACTCCAAGCTCAATCAACTTATTAAAGATGATTTCTTTTTCTTGTAGATTCCATGGTTTTTTTAATGCCTGATTACCATCTCTAAGTGTAATATCATAAAAAAAAGGTTGTTTATTCATTTAATGAATCCTTTCGGCAATTAAATCACCAATTTTTTCTGTTCCTACAAGGATTTCTGATTTATTGTTGCTTTTGTATATGTCTTCAGTTCGGTAACCTTCTTTGATAACTTGATTTACAGCATTTTCAATTTTATTTGCCTCATCAGCCATATTTAATCCGTATCTTAGTAACATAGATGCTGATAAAATAGTTGCTATAGGATTTGCTTTGTTCATACCTTTCATATCGGGTGCTGAACCATGACAAGGTTCAAACATAGCCGGAGCTTTATCTGATAAGCTTGCACTTGGTAATAAGCCTAAAGAACCTGCTATTACTGAACCTTCATCTGACAGAATATCTCCAAATAAATTACCTGTTACAATTACATCAAATTGTTTTGGATTTACAACAAGCTGCATTGCTGCATTATCAACGTACATGTGTGTCAATTGAACCTCTGGATAATCCGCTGATACTTCTGTAATAACTTTTCTCCATAATCTTGAAACATCTAAAACATTTGCTTTATCTACAGAACAAACTTTTTTATTTCTCTTCATTGCTGAATCAAATGCAACTCTGGCAATTCTCTCAATTTCATGTTTTGAATAAACCATTGTATTATAAGCAGTTTCTTCATTATTTCTTATTTCTGTGCCTTTGGGTTCTCCAAAATAAATACCGCCTGTTAATTCGCGTACTATCATTATATCAGTACCTCTTGCAAGATCTGCCTTAAGCGGAGAGCTCCCTGCAAGTTCTTCCATCACTTTTACTGGTCTTAAATTTGCAAACAATCCTAATTCTTTTCTTATTCCCAATAATGCTTTTTCAGGTCTTAAAGACGGATCTAATTTATCATATTTCCAATCTCCAACGGCACCTAGTAGTACAGCGTCAGATTCTTTTGCAGTTTTTAAAGTTATTTCAGGTAGAGGTATTCCGTATTCTTCAATTGCACAACCACCTATAAGTTCTTCATTAAATTCAAAATCGCCAACAGCTTTTAGGGCTTTTATTGCCTGGTTAACTATTTCAGGGCCTATGCCATCACCTTTTAGTACGCATATTTTTTTCATTATTATATCTCCTCAGGACTACCGATTTTGCCTAATACTGCACTTGCGGCAGCTATTGCGGGACTTGCTAAATAAATTTCACTTTCAGTATGTCCCATTCTTCCGACAAAATTTCTGTTAGTTGTTGATACTGCTCGTTCACCTTTTGCTAATATGCCCATATGACCGCCTAAACATGGACCGCAGGTTGGTGTTGAAACTGCACCTCCGGCTTTGATTATAGTTTGTATATACCCTTTTTCAACTGCTTCTAAGTAGATTTCTTGGGTTCCCGGTATTACAATTAACCTTACGTTTGGATGAACTTTATGACCAGCTAAAATCTCTGCTGCAACTTTTAAATCCGATAATCTTCCGTTTGTGCAACTTCCAATTACGGCTTGTTGAATTTCAATATTACCAACTTCGCTTATTGATTTTGTGTTTTCAGGTAAGTGAGGAAAAGCAACTTGTGGCTCAATCTCACTCACGTCATATTTTAGAATTTTCTCATATTCAGCATCTGCATCACTTTCGTAAAATATGCATTCACGCTGACATCTGTTGTTAACATATTCTTTTGTAATATCATCAGGAATAATAATTCCGTTTTTTGCACCTGCTTCAATCGCCATATTGCAAATAGTAAATCTTCCGTCCATCGGTAGTTCTGATATCGCAGTGCCACCTATTTCAAGCGTTTTGTATAAAGCTCCGTCAACACCAATTTGTCCTATTAAGAATAAAATTAAATCTTTTGCGCTAACCCATTTATTTAATTTACCATTAAATTCTACTTTTATTGTAGATGGGACTTTCAACCAAGTTTCACCTGATGCCATCGCGCAAGCAAGATCAGTTGAACCAACACCAGTAGAAAATGCTCCAATTGCACCATATGTACATGTGTGTGAATCAGCCCCAAGGATTAAATCACCTGAACAAACTATACCGCTATCAGGTAAAAGTGCATGTTCAATGCCCATTCTTCCAACTTCAAAATAATTTGTTATGCCTTGCTCTTTTACGAATTCTCGCATATATTTTGCTTGTTCTGCTGATTTAATGTCCTTATTCGGAACAAAATGGTCAGGTACAAACACAGTTCTTGTATTATCAAAAACTTTTTCTGCTCCAATTTTTCTAAATTCCTTTATTGCAACCGGACCTGTAATATCGTTTGCCAGTGTAATATCTACTTTTGCTGTTATTAAATCACCGGGTTTAACGCTTTCTAATCCTGCGTGGTTTGCAAAGATTTTTTCGGTTATTGTCATTGGTCTTTTAGCCATAATCCACTCCACATATGCTATTTACTTTATTTTATCATATAAATTATTACGAATTGTAACAATACACTTTAAAATTCTAAAGTTTCAAATAGAAATGTCGATATATACATTGTTGATAAAATGAAATTTATTTAACCTACCTACCAAATATAATTTTAACGTCATTCAAGAAATTGAATGACCTTTTTTTTTATATGTTATTGTTGTAGAATTGTTGTATGGTAGGATTTGACTCAAAATTTTGTATCGTTTTTAATAGTGGAATACCATCTTATTTTAATTCCTTAAGTGAATTAGAGAAGACATTTCAGCAACATAAACTTAGTTTTGTTAAATATGATATCCAATCTCTTCTTGATTGTTCTTGTATTGATGCTGATTTTGTTTTTGTAATTGGTGGTGACGGGACTATTCTTCGTACTGCAAAAATATTTTCTAAAAAGAACGTACCTGTTTTAGGGTTAAATATAGGCAGATTGGGCTTTTTATCTCAATTAACCCAAGATGATACTGAACTTGCTGTGAGTAAAATACTTAATAATGAGTTTAAGGTTGAAAAGCGTTTAATGTTGGCTTCTAATAAGTTGCTTGCATTAAATGATTTTGTTATAAAAGGTGTTTCCGGTTCAAGAACCGGTAAATTCAGTTTAAGAATTAATAATAAATTTGTTAGTGAATATATTGCTGATGGATTGATAGTTTCGACTCCTACCGGATCAACAGCGTATGGATTGTCGGCAGGTGGTCCTGTTTTATTTCCTATGCTGGATGCTGTTACGATTGTTCCTATCTGTCCTCATACTCTTTCTGCAAGACCTCTTGTAATTCCTTCTACTGAAAAATTAACTATTCTTTCTAATGAAGCTGGAATGGATTTTAATATTAATATTGATGGCGATGACGCAGGTATAGTTGAACCTTATATTGATATTTATGCATCTGAACTTAAAGCTAACTTAGCTTTATTAGATGATAATTTTTATGATGTTTTAAGACGTAAATTCCATTGGGGAGTTGCTCCTGAAAAATGATAAAAAAAATTCATGTTAAAAATTTTATATTAATTGATGATATTACTGTTGATTTTACTGAAGGATTAAATGTTATTACTGGTGAGACAGGTTCCGGTAAAAGTATTTTGATTAATGCTATTGACTATATTTTTGGTGCAAAGACTAGTAAAGATACGATTAAAACCGGCGCAGATAAAGCTTTAATTGAGCTTACTTTATCTGTTCAACATGATTTATCTGATTTTTATGAGGAATTTGGTATAGAGAATTGGGGCGATGAGATAGTTGTTTCTCGTGAAATTACTTCACAATCTTCTCGTTCCAGAATTAACGGAACTCTTGTAAATGTTGATGTTATGAAATCACTAAGAGAATTAGTTTTGGATATTCATTCACAGCATCAAACATACTCTTTTATTCAGCCGAATAAGCATATTTATTTGCTTGATTTGTATTCTAAGGAAACATATGGTGATTTATTAGTTGAATATAAATCTCTTTGGACTTCTTATCAAAAAGTTTTATTTGATTTAAAGGAAGCTGAAAAAATTAATGAATTAACTGAGAATCAGATTGATTTTCTTAAATTTCAAATTGATGAAATATCATCTGCAAATATTGAAGATACAAATGAGTATGAGCTTTTACAAAATGAATTGAATGTTCTTACAAATTCAGAAAAATTAAAGGAATATGTTTCAGGTGCTTTTTGGACGTTGAGTGAAGATGATAACTCCGCATTGAGTATTCTTTTAAAAGTCAAAAATTTTGTTTCAAAAGCTTCTTCTTATGATGATAAACTTTCCGATATTGAAAATTCTATTATCGAATATTGTGATGGATTAAAAGATATTTCTTATGAATTAAATTCTTATTGTTCAAAACTTGAATTTGATGAAGCAAGAATAAATGAAATACAGGAAAGACTTTCTGTTTTGGATAAATTAAAGCGTAAATACGGTAATACGTTGGAAGATGTTTTAGATACTTTCAACAAATTGTCTGATGAATTTCAAAAAATTGAAACTTCAAATGAAATTTTAGAATCTTTAAGAATGCAGTCTTCTGTACTTCGGGAAGAATTAATGTTAAAGGCTTCTAAAATATCTGATTTAAGAAAAATATCTGCAGAAAAGCTTTCAAAGGAAGTTGTTTCCGTTCTTACTGATTTAGAACTTCCTAAATCTAGGTTTGAAATTGTTGTAACTCCGTCAGAGCTTTCAATAAATGGTTTAGATTCAGTTGAGTTTTTAATTTCTACAAATGTTTCAGAAGATGTTAAACCTTTGAGTAAAGTCGCGTCCGGTGGTGAAATATCAAGAGTTATGCTTGCAATCAAGTCAATTTTTGCAAAAAATGATGAAATTGATACTGTAATTTTTGATGAGATAGATACTGGTATTTCCGGCAAGGCCTCTATTGCCGTCGCTGAAAAAATTTCTTCTCTGTCAAAATTTATACAAGTTATTCTGATTACACATCAAGCAATTATTGCGTCAAAAGCCGATAATCATATTTACGTTTCTAAAACTCAAGATGGAGCTACATGTGTTAATATAAAAATTCTTTCTGATGATGGGCGTTTGAATGCATTAGCAGAACTTGCAAGTGGGGAAGTTAGTACTGAATCATTGGATTTTGCTCGCTCTTTAATACAATAATTTTATAAAAGTTTCTACTTTTTTCTAATGTTATTTATAAAAAATAACGTTATCCTTATTTTGTAAGGACAGGTGGTTGTATGATGAGAATTTTTTTATTATTTATATTTGCGGTTTCTTTTGGTTTAGTTGTTTATGCACAAAATATTGATATGAATTCAAATTTTAATGGGCAAAATACAAATTTTTGTACCGGTGGTGCTTGTCGTATAGATAAAATGAACCAAAATAATTTTGTTCAAAATGATGCTACACACTCAAATTTTAATTATAATTCTTTGGATAGTTCGGATGAATCTCATAACAGAGGAGGTTTAAATAAAAATAGTAATTTTACTTTTGATTTTAATTGTCAGTTTGGAAGTTGTCTTCCAGATCCGTCAGGCTCTTATAAACCATAGCAAAAGAGGGCGGTTATGCCCTCTTTTGTGTTAGTATGTAGTTAAGTTTTATTTTTCTAATTCAGCAAGTTCTTTTTCTGCTCTTGCTTTTACTTTAGGATCAATGTCTTTGCTTGCTTCTGCAAAAAGCATTTTTAGATCATCCTTGTATTCCGGAGCTTTTACATAGCTTAAAGATGCAAGTGCAGCTTCTCTTGAACCGGCATTACTATCGTTTTTGAGTTCATTTGCGATTCCTGCCATTCCAACAATATCTTCCATTGGAACTTGTTCTCCGGCTACTTTTTTTATTCCGTCTGTATATTGTTTTTGCAATATAGCTGTTGTATACATTGCATATTCTTTGTTTCTTTGAACAGATTTTTTATCAGCTTCCGGAACTTTTGACGTATCCTGACTCATTATTCCGATTAAAGCATCTAATACTTTTACATCAAGCATTTCATCAGCCTTTTCAGGTGCTAATTTTGAAATTTGAGCTATAGCTTCCATAGCATTTGCTTGTTCTTCATAGTCTTTGCTGTTTAAAATATCTACAAGTCCGTCTAAATCTAATTGAGGCTTTAACTTATCAGGTGCAACAATTTCAGGTTTTTTCTTTGTTTCCTGCGCTTTTGTTTCTTCTTGTTGTTGACCTTTGAATGCTTCAATTGTCTTTTCTGGAGTTTTTACTTCTTTTTGCTTTTCAGCTTTTTCTATAACATCTTCAGGTTTTATTTTTTCTGCAATTTTTGCTGTGTCTATTTTTGGTTGTAGAGCTTGTGCTCTCAAAGCCTCTTGCGGTGTAACAAGATTGTCAGCTTTTTTTATTGGATTTGTTGTATTACTATTTAGGTGATAATGAGGTATCATAACCGGTACAGGCATCATCATAGGTGGCTGATTTGGCATCATATACATAGGTTGCATAGGATATGCATATATTGGCGCCGTAAATGCAGGTTGCATTTGCATTGCATTCTCTTCAGCTTTTTTATCTTCTTGTTTGCTTGCTTTAATAGGGGATATTGCCCTAACTGGTTCAGCAATCTTTATTGGACTTATTGCTCCGACTTGCATGATATAATAATCTACCTTTCTTACACACTTACATTTAAGTAAAGTATTAAAAGGGATTTTTTTTGTCTATTTTTACTATGTTTGTTAATAAAATGTAACATTAAATAGAATTTTTATATAACAGTCATAATTCCGTTAAAATCAAATAATTCTTTAGTTTTATCTTTTTCTATATCATATTTTCTAGCAATCAATGCACAAACAATCGCTTCAAGTTGAGCTGCCGGCATCATATTTGTCGGTATTTCTTCAAATCCGTATTCCAATTTCAAGGTGTTTTGTAAAAATTTACAATCTGCAGGGGTTCTTTCTTTGAAATATGAACTCAGTTTTAAATTTTGACGAGCAAGGTATAGTTCTGTTCTAACAATATCTATACCGCGTTCTTTAAGTTCACAAAAATATTCGCAGCCACGTTTTGTATATCTTTGAGTCCAATTTTCTCTATTAGGCATATGCACATTTGTTGCCACCTGTTGATAAGGTTTAGATAAAATTCTCCATTTCCCTTCAAGCATAGTATTATCCCAAGGAAGTGATACACATATTTTTGATTGTTTTAAAGAAGAATAGTTATCGAAAAATAATGTAATATCTTTTACTTTAAACAATTTATCAATTAAAATTATTTTGCCGGTATCTTCAATAACTGCTAACCCGCTTTCAACAGTGGAAACCGGTGCCAGTGCCAGTCCAATATAATATTTCATGTTTACCTTTATTCTTCTTGAAAATCAATATCAAATGTTTTTGGGTCAATTACATTAATTGGTGGTAAGTCTTGGCTATAAAGCATTTTATTGCCAGGATTTAACTGCATTGTTTCAGATGTTGTATCTGACATTATAATTGCATTTTTTTGAGCTTCTATATCACCCTCAGCAAGATTTTTTGCAGCATCTGATAAACCCTTTACACGTTTAATTGCATGCATTCTTTCAGCTTGGATTTTGTCTTGTTCTGCTTTTGACATCTTCATAAAATCAAATTGGTCATGTTCCATGCTCTTGAATTTATTTCTCAATATTAAAATATCAACATGTCTATTCTTTTTACGCCCATCATTAGTTGCGTTATCAGCTATTGGTCTGGTATCACCATAACCAACAGCAGTAAATAAACCAGGCATAAATTTAAATTGAGCAATTAAATAACGAATGATTGCACTAGAACGGGCCGATGACAATTCCCAGTTTGATGGGAATACAAAAGACATAATTGGTTGATTATCGGTATGACCTTCTACACGTATATAATGCAGAACAAATTTTTCAAGAATCATTCCGCCAACTTTGTTTAATGTTGACATAGCTTTAGGTGTTAATGTGGCCGAAGCAGGATTAAATACCATATCTTCGTTAAATGTTATAAGTAAACCTTTGTCTGTAATTTCAGATTTAACGCCTTCTAATTCACCCTTTTTTGTTGCATCCTTAATTTCTTCATCAATTTCTTCATAAGATTTTTGTTCATATGATGCGCTCATATATTCTAACATTAAAGGTGATACTACCGAATCAGCACTACTAGCATCAGTAGGAGATTCTGACTGGTTTGAGTCAAGTAAAGATGCCATCGCTTCCATCATAGATTCAGGACTGAATGCAGATCTCATCGCATCTTCAAGTTTTGAATATTGATCAACATCAGATTGAGCTAACGCATACAATACTACGAATGTGGCAAAAAGCAACGTAATAAAGTCGGAGTATGAAACTAACCAACGTTCAAGATTTTCATGTTCTTCGGGTTTCTTCTTTTTTGCCATATTACTCTACCAATATAAATGAATTCAACTTTCTTTCGATTAAAGCAGGAGATTCACCTGCCTGAATTGATAAAACGCCTTCAACCATTAGTTCTTTTGCAACCAAAACTTGTGCAAAGTTTACTTTTATTCTCGCACTCATAGGAAGCATCAGTAAGTTAGCTACAAACAACCCGTAAATAGTAGCAACGAATGCTACGGCGATACCAGCACCTAACTTACTTGGATCTGATAAGTTCTGCATAACTTGAATCAGCCCTAAAACGGCACCAATGATACCTAAAGTAGGAGAATAGCCCCCAAACGCTTCAAATACTTTTGCTGCAACTGCTACGCGACCTTCAAATTGAGTTATTTGGTTTTCCATCATTGATTGAACTAATGTTGGATCAGCACCGTCAGCAACTGCTTCAAGTCCCATCTTTAGTATTGGGTCAGACGCTTTTTTTGCTTCTTTTTCAAGAACGATTACACCCTCTTTTCTTGCTTTTGTTGCATATTCTACAATTTCAGAAATTAAAACAGGCATATCAACTTTTGGTGGAAAAAATACATACTTTACATATGAAACAGCTAGTGCAAGTGCTTGTGGAGGGAAACTTAAAACTACGGCACCTAAAGTACCACCAACTACAATGAACGCAGCTGTAATTTGCAGTAACTGCCCTATGTTACCACCTTCCATTGCTTGCCCTGTTAAAATAAACGCTAGACCTAAAAATAATCCGACGATTGCAAATATATCCATTTTACGCTCCACTATATTACTAATTTATACTTATATTTAACAATAATTGTAGGTTAATAAAATCATATAAGAGTATTATTCTTCCATTAATTTTGTTAAAATATCTGGTCCGTCTTCTGTAACAAGGACTGTATGCTCAAAATGAGCAGATGGTTGTTTATCTTTGGTAACAACTGTCCATTTATCAGGCATAACAATAACGTCATCTCCGCCTAAATTCAACATTGGTTCAATAGCTATTGTCATACCGCTTTTTAAAGGAAGCATGTTTCCCACGCTATAATTAAAGACAAATGGTTCTTCGTGCATTACATGCCCTACTCCGTGTCCGCCATATTGTCTTACTATACCCATATTTTCTCTGTTTGCTACAGCTTCAATTGCTTTTTGAACATCATCAAGAACGCATCCGTCTTTCATAAAAGCTAAACCCGCAAATAGAGATTCTTCTGTTACTCGTAGTAATCTTTGTTTTTCTTCTGAAATTTCTCCTACAGGATGTGTCCAAGCGCTATCTCCAACAAGTCCTCCGTAAGTCGCACCGACATCAACACTGATTATATCTCCCTCTTGAAGAATAACATCTTTTGATGGTATTCCGTGTACAATTTGCTCATTAACTGATGTGCATATGCTTGCAGGAAATCCGTTGTATCCTAAAAAGGTTGGAATTGCTTTATTCTTATGTATTACGTCCATTGCAATATCATCTAAATCTTTTGTAGACATTCCCGCTTTTAATTTATCTTTTATCTCAGCATGTACTAAAGCTACGATATGTCCTGCTTTTCGCATTCTTTTTATTTCATCTCTGGATTTTTTCTTAATCATATTACCTACCTCTATGAACAAATTATATAAACTAAAAGAGCCAGATTATTCATGGCTCTTTTAGTAATTAAAATTAGTCGTTAACTGCGTGAAGCAATCTTTCCCATACTTCTTCTATTGAACCGTTAGCATCAATTTTTCGTAAAACGCCTTTTGACTCATAATAAGCAGTCAATGGAGCAGTTTCTTTATTGTATGTATCAAATCTTGCTCTTGCAATTTCTTCTGTATCATCTTTTCTTTGAGTTAATTCTTCTCCGCATTTATCGCAGTGAATACCATCTTGAGGTGCTTTGAATTTCATATTATAAATTTCTCCGCATTTTGGACAAGATTTTCTGTTTATTATTCTTTCAATTAATAATTCTGTATCAATATCAAAATATACAGCTCTGAATTCTGCAGCTTCACTGTCAATTTCTTTATTGATATCTTCTAACATTCCTGCTTGTTCAACGCTTCTTGGAAAACCGTCTAAAACATATCCTTTTGCACAATCAGGTTCTGCAAGTCTTCTTTTAATAATAGCAGCAACAACTTCAACAGGTACTAATTGACCTTTTGCCATGTAGCTTTCTGCTTCAATTCCTTCCGGAGTTTTATTTTTTACTGCTGCTCTTAAAAGAGAACCTGTATCAACGTGCGGAAAATTTAAATATTCAGATAATCTGCTTGTTTGAGTACCTTTTCCGCATGCTGGCGGTCCTAAAAATATCAATTCTTTTTTCATACTGTTCCTTCTTTCTTTTACTAAATATTATGTATCAATATTTGTTGCATAGACTGCATTTGCTTCTATAAAATCTCTACGTGGTTCAACTTTGTCACCCATTAATACATCAAATAATTGGTCGCATAGCATTGCATCTTCAAGATTTACTTTTAATAATGTTCTGGTTTCCGGATTCATTGTTGTATCCCACAATTGTTCTGGCATCATTTCACCTAAACCTTTGAATCGTTGTATTGCTAACCCTCTTTGTCCTCTATCATCAACAATTTTTTGAAGTTGTTCAGGAGTTGTGATTTCAATTTTATCCGTGTCAGTTTCAAGGATTAACATCTTTTCTTCTTCGATTAAAAAGTCTCTGATTAACGGATATGTAATTTTTACTTTTTTGTATTCTGAGCTCTTTATAACGCTTGGTGTAATATTTACATAATCGTTTTCACTTAAATTTAATCTTAAAGTATATCTTGTTGTTTCAGGATTATAGTTCAATTTTAATTCATAATTTTTAGCATCCTTAATACCATAAT